>WQVF01000044.1 GCA_009781725.1 Defluviitaleaceae bacterium | reverse complement strand
TGTAATAATTACAAACGGCGCAATAAAGGGCGATTAGTTGGTTGTCTTTGGTCATTCATCCAATTTATCACACTTTTCGCCGTTTTTCTTCCTTTTTGGGGTAATCTAACTCTTGATTGGCGTCATAAGTGTACCTCTTGTGGTTTATGTAAAAGCATTTGCCAGTTTAACAATATCGAAGTATATAATGGCAAGCCCAGTTGGAATAGTAACTGTGAGCATTGCGTGGCGTGTATACAATTATGCCCGAACCAAGCAATTGAATATGGTAATAAGACGAAACAACGTAAACGCTACAAGAATCCCAGAGTGCTACAGAAAGACCTAACTAACAGCAACTAAAATACGATACCTCAAAGCAATCAATATGCTTTGGGGTATTTTTATGCCCAAACGGTGAAAAAGCCCTTGACAAACTACTAAGGGAATCACCAACATCACCTTCAAACACAGGTATACACCTGCTATCGCAGCACCCAAAGTATAGAATATTACCTTCGCCCTTCAAGACGGCTAATATTGTTATACCGGTGCATCATGTTGCGGTTTAGTATTTGTATTATTTGTCAGTTGTTGAAGCTAACACTGCGAAGGTGATGACGGCGTGCGGGTGCACGACGTCTCCCTTCGCGCTTTTTCTTGTCGCTGCCCTTTACTATTAGCGCAAGGGAGCATAAAAACAATGACAGTTTCGCATTCACACAAAATCGATGCACTAAACAGAGTACTTCTTCCAAAGGAGCTATTGAGAAAGCTAGGGTGGAAAAGAGGTGATACCCTATCCCTTTGCTACGATGAAGCGGCAGGTGATACATTGTCCCTATACCTGCTGGCAGAGTATACCGCGCAAAAATGCTTCTATTGCGAAAGGGTGGATATAGAAATCACAGTAAATCGCAAAGCCGTCTGTGCTGGCTGCTTGGAAAAGGCTCTGGAGAGATTGTAAGCGAAGTAAGGGGCTGTCACGTTACGACATAATAAAAAGCCCGTCATCCCGGGCTTGACCCGGGATTCCCTTAGTCTTTCGACAATGGTTATGGGATCCCGGATTAAATCCGGGATGACGAGCCTTGAAATAACGGTATTCTTAACGTGACAGCCCCTTAATAAATCTTAGAACCGAATCCGCTCAAAATCATTTAGCGCACCTTGTGGTAGCTCCTTATCCGTTATCACTAAAAACGCAGGGTTGGATGTGAAGGTTTCCCCATGTGCCACCTTGACGTGGGTGTGGGTAAATGTCGCCATTACCGGGACTTTATTGCTGCCCCAGAAGTCATTAAGGAAATCTGTGTCCTTGCTGTTGCATATGCCGTACAGCTTTTCTGCCCGTGAGCCTGAGATTACCATCGTGCCCTCGAAGAAATACTCTGGCGTATCCAGGGAGCCCATGCGCTTGCGGTGTTTGCCGCCGTCCTTGTCTATTACTTCGACTATAACATTTTTGGCGTCTTCATCAGGCATTAGGCATGTGGATATATATGTCCTGTCGCCTTTGTATTCCCCTGTGTTATTTTCCAATTGGAAGAAGGTACATATAACAGGCAGCCCCGGCTGTGTAAGGAAATAATTTTTGTAAACCGCGCCCTTGAGCTTTTCGTTCTCCACGACAGTCAAGGTCACGCATATTCCCTGCCATAGATTGCCCAAACTATCCCGCATATCTACGAAGCCGGCAGTGGTTTTTTCCTTTAAAAATGTCCGGTCGTCCATATCTTCTAAACAGATGCGCATTCCACCAATAAAAGGATTAAACCATGAGAATGGCTTATGCTCTGGATATTGGTTTAAGAACCATTCCTGGCCTTTTGCATCAGTTAATGAGAAACAGCCCCGGCTATAGTTAGGGTCTGCCTTGAAGGTTATCGCTCCGTTGGTGACACTGAATAGGTTGCCCTCTTGGGTGGTTACGACTTCTCCTTTAGGGAAGAAAACGGCTTTAGGGACGGTTTTTTCGTAGCCAACCATGTTCATCGCTACATTTACTATGCCAATGTCCTCTGTTGGGTTTAAGGATAGTTCAAAATTATTTTCCTCTACCACATCTTCATGGGGGTTGGACTGGGATAGGGCTGATTTTATACTATCCGAGGACACGGTTATCGTACCTTCTTGTACCTCATCCCGATTATTGATTATATCCAGTTTTATTTCAGATGTTGTGACAAAAGGATTGTAATCGTTGAGTTTTACCTCCATTGGCAGGACTACAGGTGCAGTGGTTTGGTTGTAAACTTGTAAGGCGTAATTACGCAGGTCATTGTAATTTGTAAACAATCCGAATGCATAGATAACGGGCTTGGTTTCAAACACCTGTCCCGGTGCAAGTTCACCTAAATCTATCTCAAAGGATACAATGGCTCCCCATTTGATATTCGGCTTATACTCTTTGGGCCATATAAACCCTCTTGGTGCTGCCGGGTCATCTTTGAAGGCCCAATTCTCGTCTACATCCTCTGAATCAATGTTGTCAAAGCCATCATCGCTAAAGCTGGGGCTATAACGCTCATTGTTTTGCGTAATTTGGCCTTTGTAACTGAAAATCGCGTTAAAGCCAAGGCCAAACCCAAAGGTATCTTGCAGCATACCCTGACGAGGTTTGTCAGAGCGGTTTTCCACTTTACTTGTGCGGGTTACAAGTCCCGTGGCGTACAATGTGTATATCTGGGTAACAACCAGCCCTGGGAATTTTTCGGATACGAATTCTGCTTCCATTACAACTGCGCCGGCTTGGTTGTAAGATTTGACATTGGGTTTTATCAGGTTGAACTCATCATCGTAAGGTTTACCCAGTTTTGGCGGCTGGAAGGCCCATTCGCTATTGAAACCCTTGTTCGTGAGATGGATTATGTCGACTTCATTTTCATCTTTTCTAAGATTCAGCCCCCATGGGCCATTGAATACCTTGTGGGTATAGAAGTCTTCACCATAAAATGCATGTGTCATGTCCCTTGTAAAAATGAAAGCGGGTGCGGTGAAGCTGATTTCTTTGCCGCTTTTGAGCAGGGCGATGCAGTCCAGTTCCGGTTTTTCGAATCCGATAGCCAGGGTAGTTGATGTTGTTGGGATAGACGCCTTGCCTTTGGCTGGGATATCTATTACGAAGGGTTTTTCCGCTCCTTTGATGGCCAGGATACTGCTCTTTGGCATTTTTACTGTTATCTTTGCATCTTCGGCAAGGGCACTTTGGATGCTGATATGAGTCTTAACATCCAAGCCTATTTGGTCTACCATGCATTCCCGATTGAGGTTTACAATCAACGGGAATTTCGCGTTTATGCCTAAGCCAAAAGTAACGGCCTGCCCGTTTATCTCAATATCCGCAAGTAAGCAGGGGTGAACTTTCCACAGGTCTTGGGGCTCATCAGCAGGGCCTACATAGAAGCTTGTGTTAACTTTCTCCTTGCCAGTGACATTTAAATCAAGCTTACAGTCAAGCTTAATATTTTTGTCTTCCCGCCCGGTGATTTTAATGTTTAGTTCTTTGCCTGTTTTGTTTTCGATAGCAAAGGTACATTCGTAATCCATGCCAAAGGCCAGCTCGTGGTCTTTAGTAATAAGCTCGATTTTGTAGTCTGGGGTTTCTATCATGCGCATTTGCCGACCTGAGCGTTCATAGCCTATGTTCAGGCTTTCGCCGTTCTTTTCCCAGGAATACTCAAAAAGCTCGAAGCCGCCTAACTTTGTGCCGTCAGGGATGATTTCAAATGAGCGAGTAGAATCGGCATACCAATCAGCCTTTTTGAAGAAGTCTGCAAAAAGCGGGGTCGTAAGAATGGTTGGAACAAAATTGGCAAAGTGGGTGCCATCGGATCTGTCTTCCCACATGAAGCCGCATTTTTTGTACAATGGCACTGCGGCTGTATTTCCACTCCATGTAAACAAGTCCAGACGGGGGTAGCCTAGTTCGATTGTGCGTTTTACACATTGAAGTACAAGGGCTTTGCCGATTTTTTTACTTCTGTAATCTGGGCGCACTCCCAAAAGTGGGATGTATGCAGTGTTGGCATCGTAGTAATACCGCCCAAAGCTACAATAGCCCACTACAGTTTCGCCGTCCAGGGCGAGGTAGACATTATAGTGTGAGGCTGTATTATGTTGAGATATTACCTCGCTTGCAGTCTTTATGCCGCTTTCGCCCCCCCAGTCTCCATCCTCTTCCTGGCCGCAGATATTCCAAAATTCCGCAAGGCTTGGGGCATGAGAGGGGGTGTAATCGACGATTTTGATGCCAGAATCCAGTGTTTCGTAAATTTTCATGATGTTCAGCTCCTTTTCCGAGACAATTTGCCATATATCTATAATCGACGTCAAGGGATAGTTTGATTATAAAGGGTATTTCGGTTAAAGTATGGACATCGAAAAATGAAGGAAGTTTTTTTGCCTACGGCAAAAATCGTAAATTTTTTCTGCGCAAAAGCCCGCAGAAGAAAATTTACTAACTAGGAAGTTTTTTTGCCTACGGCAAAAACCGCAAATTTTTTCTGCGCAAAAGCCCGCAGAAGAAAATTTACTAACTAGGAAGTTTTTTTGCCTACAGCAAAAACCGCAAATTTTTTCTGCACAAAAGCCCGCAGAAGAAAATTTACTAACTAGGAGGAAAATATGCAAAAACCAAAAATCGGCATTCGCCCGACAATTGACGGTCGCTGGGGTGGCGTCCGGGAGAGCCTAGAGGCCAAAACCATGGCAATGGCCAAATCCGCAGCAGAGCTCATCTCCGGCAATCTACGTTACCCAGATGGCACACCTCTGGAATGCGTAATCAGCCCCACAACCATAGGCGGAGGCGCGGAGGCTGCCATTTGCGAAAACTTCTTCGCAACGCAAAACGTAGTAGCAACCCTGACAGTTACCCCATGTTGGTGCTACGGCTCTGAGACATTTGACATGAACCCCAACACAATAAAGGCCGTATGGGGCTTCAACGGAACACAACGTCCAGGGGCTGTGTATCTGGCCGCTGTAATGTCCGCATATGCCCAAAAAGGCCTCCCTGCCTTTAGTATCTATGGCCATGATGTCCAGGACTTGGACGATAACACCGTACCCTGTGATGTAGCTGGGAAAATCCTCACATTTGCAAAATGCGCCAGCGCGGTTGGCTGGATGCGTAATAAGTCCTATGTAAATCTTGGTTCTGTGTCCATGGGTATCGCAGGCAGCTATTTCAATGAAAGCTTTTTCCAAAAATACTTAGGCATCCGTGGGGAATGGGTAGACCTTACAGAAATCTTGCGTAGAATGAAGCTTGGCATATACGTAAAGGAAGAATATGAGTTAGCGCTGGCTTGGATTAAGGCAAACTGCAAAGAGGGTTTTGATAAAAACGCTGGTAAAGAACAGCCTGAAATCATCACCAAGTCCAAGGTGGTGCCCCCAGAGGAGGACTGGGATTTCATCGCAAAAATGACGGTAATTATAATGGATATCTTCCATGGCAACTCCAAGCTAGGTGAAATGGGTTGGCATGAGGAAGCCCTGGGCAAAAATGCCGTAGCAGGAGGTTTCCAAGGCCAACGTCATTGGACGGACTGGCTGCCCAACGGGGATTTCTCCGAGGCAATTATGGCGTCCACCTTTGACTGGCGCGGCCCCAAGGAGCCCCAAGTCCTTGCAACAGAAAACGATAATCTTAATGGTGTTGCTATGCTTTTTGGCAAGCTGGTGTCGGATACTGCCCCATGTTTCCATGATGTGCGCACATATTGGAGCCCCGAGGCGGTAGAGCGTATCAGCGGGAAAAAGCCAACCGGCCCAGCAGGGGAAGGGTTTATTCACCTGATAAACTCTGGTGCCACGGCCCTGGACGGTACCGGTGCCGCGAAAAATGAAAAAGGCGAAGGCTGTATGAAGCCCTGGTGGGATATGACCAAGGAAGATATAGCAGCCTGCCTTGATGCCACAGACTGGTGCCGTGCGGACTATGGCTACTTCCGTGGGGGCGGCTACTCCTCTCACTTCAAGAATGTAGCGGAAATGCCCGTAACCTTACTGAGGGTAAATATGGTTGACGGCATAGGCCCGACCTTGCAAATCGCCCAAGGTCATACTGTCCTCCTTGACGAAAAAACACATGATGTCCTTGACCAGCGCACAGACCCGACCTGGCCTACCACCTGGTTTGTGCCGGTGCTTACAGGGCAAGGCGCATTCACGGATGTATACAGTGTAATGGCCAACTGGGGTGCTAATCATGGCGTTACGGTTTATGGCCATGTAGGGGATACCCTGCTGACCCTTGCAAGTATGCTGCGGATTCCTGTTTCTATGCACAATGTTCCCCCAGAAGCTATTTTCCGCCCTCATGCGTGGGCAGCCTTTGGAACAGATAACCCCGAAGCCGGGGACTATCGGGCTTGTGAGACTTACGGAGCACTGTATAAATAACCGGAAGAAAACACATAAGTGATGTAATCTAAACAAAGCGGCTATGCCGCACTGACGCAAACGTCAGTGCGGCATAGCCGCTTTGTATTGGTGGGAAATTATGACTATAAACATGACATAGTGAATATAATTTATACGGCTATCAATCTAAACATAAGGAGTGATTTTTCATGGCCGCGGTTAGTTATGAGTTTCTTCAAGCGCGACTACAGCAAGAGCTATTGGGGGTAGTTAAAAGCGTAAATAACGTATCGCCGGATGCGTACAAGAACATAACTCTTGTCGCCGAAGATGTTCCTTATGACAATGAATTGTCTCAAGCATCGCCTGATATGCTGGGGCTTGATGCAATTAATGTACAAGATGCTATCGATGAAATTGACCGGCTACTAAAATATAACGCGGTCTATGTGTTTGACGCAACGGTGCAATCAGCCCCTCCCAATCTTCCGAGGGGATCTTACCGACAGCATTGGTTATCGCACAAGTATGGTGCTTACATTGGATGCAGGCGAGCCGCCTGTAATCCACGACGCTTATATACCGGGGGCAACATTAAACGAGCCTTATTCGTGGACACCTACAATAACAGGCTCGGATGGTAATCTTAGTATATATGTCACCGTGAGCAGTGGAACTTTGCCAACGGGTTTATCCATCAGTGGTACAACTATATCGGGTACACCAACAGTAGACGGGCAAAGCTGCCAAATTACCGTGACTGCGTCCAATGACTATGAACCAGGTGGAGTATCGCGAGTGTATGCTCTATATGTGTCGCGGGCGGCACGGATTAACACTTTATCTCCTTTGCCGTACGGTATCGTAGGTATTCCGTATGCATTTACGTTAAGCGCATACGGCGATGAGCCGGTATGGTGGCACTTAGGCGGCGATTTGCCACCAGGGTTAAGTATGGACGCAGATGGTCTTTTGTCCGGCACGCCTACCGCACTGGGGACATACTCATTCTCGGTACAGGCGGCAAATGACTACGGCTTTGAAAATAGATTGTATGAGTTAACTGTGTATGAACTGCCTGTAATAACAACAACTGTTTTGGGCTATGCTCGCCTTGGTAGAAGCTATTCCACACAGCTAACGGCAACAGGCTCTATGCCTATTACTTGGTTTATTACAAGCGGAAATTTGCCAACGGGATTATCCCTAAATCAGAACACGGGAATCATCCACGGCGAACCCGTTGAAGGCGGAAGCTTTACCTTTACGGTTATTGTTACAAATGTCGCAGGCCGCTCCACTCCTGTAATATTTACTATTGAAGCGGGCAATGCCCTTGCGATTATAACCGCTTCACCTTTGCCCTACGGAATTGTTGGTATCCCGTATACGCCGCTAACATTTGAAGCGGAAGGACTTGAGGATTCTTTTATCTATACATGGTCATGGGTGGCACAGTCCGGGTCATCTTTCCCGCCAGGGCTTACATTAAACGCAATTTCAGGCGTATTATCTGGGACACCGTCAGCTATAGGTATCTACAATGTTAACGTTACTATCACAGGGGGTGGAAGCACCACCACCGCGCCCTTTGTAATAACCATTGGTGCCCCCCCATCATTACCTCAAACCCTAGATTGGGGGGTGGTATATCCAGGCCTTACAGTATAGTCTTGCATGCAGTGGGAACGCTCCCTATTACATGGGAAATGATAGAATGGCCTACCCCTGCCGCCGATATAAGCATATGCTGCGAAGGTGTGTTATCTTGGCTTGTACCAGTGGCAGGAGACTATACATTTACCGTTGTTGCGTCCAATATGTTTGGTGACTCTGCTCCTGTGGAATTTTCTTTAACGATTACCACACCCTCTATAATTGATGTGGATTTGGATGATGGCATTGTAGGCATCCCTTATTCACATACCTTTACCGCCATTGGTGCAGAACCACGTGAGTGGTCCCATACTTCCGGTAATCTGCCGCCAGGGCTTTCTTTTGACCCAGTGACAGGTACCTTATCAGGCAATCCCTGGAGCACAAGGATTATGTAAGTTTACAGTAAGAGCAGAGAATATAACCGGTCCCGACTATGCTGACACACGGCAATTTACAATATCAATCGGAGCCAGCGGCGCACCTGTTATAATCAACAATCCCGTGTTGTATGCAATAAGAGGTGAGCCGTATTCCTTGACCTTGGAGGCAACAGGTGACCAGCCAATTACATGGTCGTTGGCGGATGGCTCAACCCTTCCTGACGGATTATCCTTAGTTGATGATGAAATATTGGGCACTCCGACAGTTGCAGGGGTATATAACTTTACCATCGCCGCCGAGAACGATGCCGGCATTGACTATAGAACATTTATCATGACGATTGCCAATCCCCCTGCCATAATCACGATTTCATTACCGGATGGAACCACCGGCACGTCATATTCGATAGGTCTAGTAGCTACCGGCGACACCCCAATATCGTGGCAAGTGGTGCCATCAAGCGGCAGCGAAACAGGATTGCCCCCCGGACTATCTCTAGATACCGGTACAGGAGAAATCCATGGGGCACCTACTACAGCCGGTACCTTTACCTTTAGCATAAGAGCCACTAATGGAGTCGGTTATGATACTGTTCCGTTCTCCATAAATATTTTACTTGCAGGTGGCACATTTATTACCGGCAAAGAAATCGGCAACCTATTTATTACCGGGAAAGAAGTTTTCAGAGCATATGTAGGTGGGGTCAGAATATTCTAACCCCTGTATATGAAAATCTAGTCTGTAATACAACACGTGTACATTATCGCTCTTCATAATGCCCAGCAATGTACCGTAAGGTGGGGGATACTCTGCTTTGCTTTATACATATGTTTAGGTTGCGAACCTCAACTGGCTTAAAGCGGCAGATTTTCTTAAATCCAACAGTTGTTCCTTCATATAACACACACCACTTGCCATCTATCTCTGCCATAATGGAAAAGGCTTCTATCCGTTGGCTTTCCGTGGTTTGCTCACATAAAACAATATGGGTTAAGGTTTTTGGTTCCTCCAGGCTTATTTCAATTTCTTCAGTTTCGTTACTGCCCATCCAATAGGTGTCGTCATCCACAAGGATATTATGACCGCAGCTTGCCCTTGCGTCGGCTAATAGGTTTTGAGAATAAATACTCCTAATGCAGTCGCCTAACTCCTTTAGTCGGGCTGCATCTGCGGGATTTATCTGTCCCTTGGTGTCTGGTGGGATGTTGAGCAAAAGAACCGCGTTACCCCCCACGCTCTTTTCGTAGATATCTAAAAGATTTTCCAGGCTGCGGACTTGGTTGTCTTCTTTTGGATGGTAAAACCAACCGGGTCTTATGGATACATCCACCTCAGCCGGGTACCAGCACAGCTCACCCCCTCGTTTTAGCTCTTCTTCTAAAAAATCCCTTGAACCCAGGTCTTCATCTTGGGAGCTCAGGGGTTTTTGTCTGAATGCGGTATCGTCGCTTTGTTGGGATAGCGCCGCTGTTGTTTCTGTTTTTCGCATACGGCTTGGCACCACCGACCACTCGCTTGGGCGAGTATATCCTGCCTCGTTGCCAATCCAGCGGACGTCCGGGCCGCATACTGCAATAACTGCATCGGGTTGGTTTTTCCTTATTACGGCATAATATCGATTCCAGTCATATACTTGTTTTTTACCATTAGGGCCTTCGCCGCATGCCCCGTCGAACCATAGGGAGTAAAGGGGGCCATATTTTGTTGTTAGTTCTTCTAATTGTGCACAAAAGTAATCGTCATATTCAATACCACTGCCGTATGTTGGCGCGTTCCTATCCCATGGGGAAAGATATACACCCATTTTAAGTCCGTATTTGGTGCAGGAGTTCGCCAAGGAAGCAACCACATCCACAGGCCTTGGGGAATACATAACACTGTGCTTTGTATGTGCAGTATCAAATAGGCAAAACCCATCATGATGCTTGGCTGTGATGATGCAGGCAGTTATGCCTGCGGATTTTAGGGCCTGACACCACTGGTCTGTATCTAGGTCAGTTGGGTTGTAGTCACGTGGACTTTCCTTGCCGTTGCCCCACTCCCGGTCTGTAAATGTGTTGATGCCGTAATGTAAAAATGCGGTGAAGCCAAGAGCCTGCCATGCGGTTTGCCTTTCACTTGGTCGCACGGATGTCAGTTTGTTGACAAAAGAATCCATATCTAGCCTCCTTGGTTGAATAATTTCGTATATATGGCCAAATTGTTTAAAAGCACGTTTGTCCATTTTAGGTTCATTCACTATAATAGTCCGCTCTTTATATATGTGTAAAGAAATTTCACATTGGTGAAATCTGCTCAGCTTAGGTAATTTTATTGGTCAAAACGGACTTTTACCACTTTGATATCACATTCAAACAATAGCCATTCACTGAATCGCTAAAAAATGCCCGATATTTTACATTATCTCCTAACATAAATAACAAATTGCTGCTATCTAATAATTGGTGAATAATACAGATAAGTGAACCAACCAATGAAAGGGCGATAGCAATGATAGACGCAATGCCTAAGGTAAAGCGCAAGGGGAAAGGCGTATTGGCCTATCTTAAGGAAAACTGGGACTTGTATGTAATGCTAGTACCGGCGGTAGCCTTTATTGCCATTTTTGCCTACTGGCCCATGTATGGGGTCTTGATGGCGTTTCAGAATTTTAATCCTTTCCAGGGGATATTCGGCAGCCCATGGGTAGGGCTGGCGCATTTTGAGCGGTTTTTTGGGACGCCTACCGCAATGCGTATAATAATGAACACCGTTATCCTGTCCGTTCAGACATTAATATTCACATTTCCCGCGCCGATTATTCTTGCAATTATGCTTCATTACTGTATCAGCAAGCGATTTTCACGGATTGTACAGAGTGCCACATACTTTCCCTTTTTTATAGCCACGGTTGTGCTAGTAGGGATGATGCATCTGTTTTTTTCCCCATCGGTAGGTATAGTCAATCATGCTTTGGAAGCACTTGGTGGGCAACGGATTGTGTTTATGGCTGATGCCGCCTGGTTTAGGCCTTTGTTTGTCGGCTCTCGAGTATGGCAGGGGACAGGGTTTGGAGCAATTATCTTTATAGCGGCGTTGGCAGGCGTTGATCCGACATTGTACGAGGCTGCTACAATAGATGGTGCCAGCAAGTGGAATCGGATACGTCATATCGACCTGCCAACGATTATGCCAACAATTATTATCATGTTGATTTTATCCCTTGGCTCAATTATGAGCGTAGGCTTTGAACAGGTCTTCTTAATGCAAAATCCCCGTAATACCGAGGTATCGGAGATTATTGCGACATATGTATATAGAATGGGACTTATGGAAGGACGGTTTAGCTTTGCGGCGGCGGTTGGACTTTTCAACTCTGTTGTTAACTTCGTCCTGTTAATTATCGTCAATTTTATTGCCAAAAAAGTAAGCTCGACATCTCTATGGTAAAGGAGCTCCCAAATGGAAATGGTTGGTATGCGCGTAGATAAACCCAAAAAGCCCAATGATTACAATAAGAGACGGTTTCGTCTTTTTGGGTCGGATTTATCCTTTGATATCATTAACACATTCTTCTTAATCTTGATTTTTGCTGTGGTAACCTATCCCCTTTACTACATTATTATTGCGTCCTTTAGCGCGCCTGAGTTAGTACTTAACGGGCAAGTTACTATATTTCCTAGAGGATTTCAGCTTGGCAGTTACGAGCGAGTGTTCAACAACCCAGATGTACTACGGGGGTACTGGAATACGATTCAATACACAACCGTGGGCACCATTGTAAACATGCTTGTGACTATCCCTGCGGCTTATGCCATGTCACGGTCTGACCTTAAGGGTCGTGGTATTTTCATGCTATTTTTTGCTTTTACCATGTTCTTTGGTGGTGGTATGATTCCGACTTTTCTGGTGGTTCAGAGGCTTGGGCTGTTGGATACATTCTGGGCAATGATTTTCCCAGGTGCCATGAGCGTTTGGAATCTGATTATCTGCCGTAATTTCTTCCAAAACAACATCCCTAAAGAATTGCTCGAATGCTCTCAAATGGATGGATGTACAAATCGCCGATTCTTTATGCAGATTGTGTTGCCGCTTTCCAAGGCAATTCTTGCAGTAATGGTGTTGTTTTATGCGGTGGGTCATTGGAACTCCTTTTTCAATGCACTGATTTATCTCAGAGATGATGCAAGAATGCCGTTGCAAATGGTATTGCGTCGTTTGTTGGTTTTGGCACAGCCTGACCCAAATCTTGGCGCGGAGATGATGGAGGACTGGGTAAGGATGCTTATGGAAGTAGAAATGCTCAAGTATGCGTTGGTAGTTGTTGCAAGTGTCCCGATTTTAATACTCTATCCCATTGTACAAAAGCACTTTGCTCAGGGTGTAATGATTGGCTCTATTAAAGGGTAACATAGTGCAGGATGTCGAAGATGCTGTACACCCTGTTGGTTTGCGAGAATGTTACCGGTTCTATCAACTAAAACCGGATGCATATAAAACGAAAAGGAGAGATTTCATGAAAAAAGTATTATTACTCGTCGTATTGCTGGCACTTGCGGGAGCATTGTTTGTAGCTTGCAACCGGGATAACGACGAACCATCGGCAGTAGCCGATGCAACACCAATACCGCAAGCAGAGACCCCAGCGACAGAAGATTCAGCACAGGACTCAGTCGACAGGCCAGATTCATGGCTGGTAGACGAACAAGTAACAATTACATTGGCTGCATCCTTAGCACCTAACTGGGGACATCCCACAGAAGGAAGCTTTTGGGCGTGGATGGAGGAGCACACCAATGTCAATGTTAATTGGGTAACATTTTTGTCTTCAGAAGCTACAGAGCAATTTGCTCTCATGATGGCTGCAAGGGATTTACCCGATGCATTTATCGGTGGACTCGGAGGCGGTACTGAAAACATCTTACTTTATGGTGTAGAGTTGGGTGTTTACATTCCTCTTAATGATTTAATTAACAGCTATGCGCCTAACTTCCTGCGCCGCGGCCTAGCAGAAAACCCCAATCTGCTAAGCTTACTCACAGCACCCGATGGTAATATCTACTCTCTTCCTGTAATACATCCACCGGGAGAGCGGGTATATAATACAATGGCAATCAACCAGACATTCTTGGATGCTCTTGAGCTGGATGTACCCACTACCTTAGAAGAAGTAGAGGATGTGTTAATAGCTTTCCGTGACGGTGATCCTCATGGTGACGGAACACAGGTTATTCCCCTGAGCTTCTTGTTTACATGCTGGGGTGCTGCAGACCACAGTCCTTGGTTTGCACCATTTGGTGCGCCACTTACCAATGACCTTGTACTAATTGAAAACGGCCAGGTAACATTCCAAGGTGCCCAGGAATACTTCCGTGACGGTGCTCGTTGGTTGGCTTCCCTTTATGCACAAGGTTTGGTAGATCTTGAAGTATTTACCTATGACCAAACCTCATATCGCGCCCGTGCCGGTGCTGATCCTGTTGTTTTTGGAATATGGTCGAGCTGGAGTCCATGGGCTGATGCAGGTGCCCAAGGTCATCACTTTACAACACTTATGCCTCCTATCCAAGGTCCTGCTGGTGCTCATGTATTATGGAACGAAGTAACAGGCATCACCCGCGATGTATTCCATATTACAAGTGATGCAAGTGACCCAGGGTTGTTGATGCGCTGGGTGGACGTATTCTATCAAGATGTTGAAACAGCGTTAAGGGCTACCCGTGGCCCCGGTCCCGGTCAAGCATGGTTCTATACCGATGATGGTCTTATCCAGTGGGTAACGCCGCTTCCTGACGAGTATATTCGTGGTATGAATGAGCTTCCATTTGCGCCGGGTATTTTAGGTGCGGAATTTGCCGCGATGCAAGCACCATTGCTTGAACCAGATTTAAAAGTTGAGCATATAGAAAATGTTTTGACCCCATATGCTGCCAACTTCTTTAACGGCACTTGGAATCGCTGGCCTATGACCTTTATGAGTGCTGCCGAAAGTGATGAACTATCCTTTATAGAAGCTGACTTAATCCCGTTTGCTAACAGAATGCTGGCAAGTTGGATTGCCGGTGAAAGAAATGTAGACGATGATTGGGAGCAATATCTCCGCGATTTAGATGCATACGGTCTGCAACGCTGGCTACAAATTCGTCAAGATGTATTTGACCGATTCCAAGCAGGAAGCTAATATAAACTGCTTCAGAAAATAGGAGAACAAGCTTGAAGTGCAGTTTGTTTTGCCGTATTTCAGAAGAAGTCAATTTATAGCGAATTAGTTCGCTATACGTCATAATAAAAAGCTGCCGCAGTAAAATAATGTGGCAGCTTTTTATATGTTAGGAAATTGCATTCGCAATTTCACTGTTGCTTGTCGGAGACAAAAGTGGCGGAGCCGTTTTGTTCCGTTGAATATTGACTTGCAATATATTATAGTTACTCACCATGAGAACAAGCAGCTTAGTTCCAGTGGAATCACTGTATAAAGTCATATGATAGGAGGGGGAATACAAATGGGTAACAAGACCTTTTTTAATAGAAAAAGCGTAATTTTCAAAGTTGCCGCTGCATTTCTTATTCTGGTCATAATTCCATTTAGCATTGGCCTTGTATTGCTAAACATATCCTACGAAGAGCAAATTCGCAGTAGATGGCTTTCTGAAAATGAAACACGTTTAATCGCTATGCAAGATGAGGTAACCAATATCCACTTAGACCTAAACTCCATGTTGGTACAAATCCGTCTTGATGATGCTTTCTCTCCTCATAGGATTGGGCGAAACAGTTATCATTTAATGCTAGCCATGATGCAACTACGTAGATATCATGCCACCAATAATGCACTACATACTCTTGCATATGTGGAAAGATTTCATGGTTTCATCCTTTCAAATACATCCTCAGATGACAGAGGTAATTTTGCATCAAGATTCTTTAGTGCCGATGATATGCAACAAAGTCTATTATGGTACAGCATTGACACAAGTAATAATGATGCCTTTGCTGAGCCATTAATGGTTATTTCTTCAGCTACAACAAGGGGTAATATCCTTGTATATGCAGCAAACATGCGAGATACAAGGATTCTTGATACTCCTGTATTACTGGTTTTGTTGGATGCCCTTGCCATTGAAACTCAACTCTCTGGCTCTCTCCCAATGGAGTCTGCCGGTTTGTTGATTACGAATAGGGATGGTAAGGTATTGCTTTCCACTGGGAATGTACCTGCTTATGTAACGTCACATGGTCTATCAGAATGGAAAAGCAATGAAAATCATCATGACTATCTATTATCATATTCGATTGCAGCCAATGGTTGGAGTTACTATATGTTTCTCCCCGTAACGGATTTGCTGCAAGAAGTCCGAGGCGCAACCAGGCTATATGCTTTTTTTGGCTTGGCCTTTGCAGGTGCTAGCATATTATTTTTTGCCTTAAGTTATAAATTCAACTTCCTGCCCCTCAGAAGATTCGTGCGCTTAGTACGCCAAAATAACCATGACGAAATGAAACCCCTGCCTAAAGGTAGTGAGTATGAACTAATCTATGCTGGATATCAGGCCCTTGTCAAAAAAACCGACTCAATACAACGACAGCTGGATGAGTCATACCCAATACGCCGTAGCTCCTTGCTTCATCGATTAATCTTCGGCGGGATTAATGAAAAAGAGGGATTGGAAGAGTCCCAGGCATTGGCTCTTAACCTGGAGGGCAAGAGATTCTTTACTGTGGTGCTGCTGTTTTCGGCAGACGGAGAAGACTTTGCCCATGCCAGAATACAGGAGTCTATCCAGGAATACATGGATGAGAACAAGTTGGGATATCTTGTGACAAATGTACTTGATGATGCTCTTACACTGTTGCTATGCTTACCCTTTCCAGAGCAAGAGGCTCATAAACTGGAAGTGGTGAGACTTCAAGCAGTATTAAACATCCATACCATGGCCTGTGCTGGAGGGATTTATAGCCGGCTCGGTGACATCAGGCTGTCATTCCAAGAGGCGGTACGCACATCCAGATATCGGAGTATTGCTAATAAAAACACCTGCATAACCTTCTCCGAAACGGGTGAGGACTCAGCATTCTCCCGCATCTACCCTACCAAGGTAGTACAAAGTTTCTATCAGGCACTTCATAGCGAAGATTCCGATGCAGTGCTCGCCCATATCCAAGAAGTACGATGTCTTATGGATGGGTTTACGATAACCCTGTGTAGATGCATCTACTGTGATCTTGCATTTGGTATTTTTCATTACTTCCAAAATCAATCCCCTGTGCCGCCCTTAAATGCGGAGCTGTTAGATGGCATAACTCAGGCATTAGAAACCCAAGAAATGCGGGAAATGCTAATGCTAATGGGTCATCTAGAAAGCAGTTTTCTTGATATAATCGGGGAAAAGGTAAATGTAAAATTGGTTGACCGCGTACGCCAGTACATTGATAACCACTTCCATGAATCAAGCTTATCAATTCTGGAAATAGCGGATGCTCTACGAGTATCCACTGGGCACCTTAGTCGTAGCTATAAAAAAGACGCAGGCGAAACCCTGCTCAACTATATAAACAACAAGCGAATAGAAAAAGCCAAGACCCTTCTGTCAGATACAGACATGCCACTACATGAGGTAGTGCAGGAGATAGGATACCTGGATGTATCTAGCTTCCACAGGAAATTCAAGTCCACAGTCGGACTTACTCCTGGTGCGTATCGTGATAAAACATCGTAAAAATCACAATCTCCGGTCGGGCAAAAATCCGGGGTATAATATAATAGTCCCCAATGCCACTGCTAGTAAAAACAGGCACCCCATCCTGGGAATAAGCAAACCCTCGTCCAAACCGTGTTCCATACTCGGTAATACTGCCCCGCAGCAAATATATAGGAAAACCAAAGAACGTAATCTGTCCTCTATGGGTATGACCGGATAATATTAAATCAATGCCATCGGTAGGATACTGCATCGCAACATCAGGATTATGAGAAAGAAGCAAAATAAAATCCTCGGGATATGCACCGGTTATGGCACTTTCAATACAGTGGGTTCTATGCCACAGATCCCGAATGCCGGCAAGATAAAACCCCTGTCTAATATGGGTTCCGTAATTACTAAGGGGGGTAATCCCAAGCTCAATCATAAGGGGAAAAACCCTCCAATATGCATCATGATTGCCTTCCACCCCAAAAATGCCGTCAGTTGTTACAATTTCGGCAATTGCTTGCAACGTCCCCTGATAATGCCCATCAAGCATAGAAAAATCCCCGCCAAGGAGCAGCAAATCTAAGTTGCGCTGATTGAGTTCAGCGGTTATGTTTCTCATAGTCTCATCGGGTATCCTATGGAAATCTGTCATAAACGCAATGCGATAGCCATCCAACTCCTCAGGCCAGTTGACCGAACGAAACTCAATTTCTACATAGTGGATGCTTCTGTCTAGGGTAAGTGCATGTACAAGATGCACCATGGGAATGAGTGTAAGCACAAGGCCGATTGCCACAATAATTCTGCTACCGCGCCCATGCTTGGAAAAAAGCATACCAAAAAAGGCTCCGATTCCGCCAAATGCCAAGGTGGCAAGCATCATCAGAGCCCGATACATACATCGTTTTTTTTGCTTTAGAGGTTTTTCGAATTTATATAGGAGGAATGCTAAAACATTCGCCATTACAATAATAATGACAAGGAATTCGATAACACCAAAACGAAGAATCATATTCGCAATAAACCGCAATGCTTACCTCCTAACAGTCCATTATAGACCGACTTCACCATCCAAGCATGAAAGTTTTCGAATGGGGGCGGCTGCGCCGCCCCCACGCACTCCTTCTTTCATATTAATGCTTGGCCGTCCTCAATTTCCCAAGCTCCTCAGCCAAAATCGGCTCACGTATCCTAATAAATGTACCCTTAACCCCAAGGGATCGGGTTTCTATTACGCCAGCACCTTCCAGTTTCCTTAATGCTGTGACTATAATAGAGCGAGTGAATCCTAGCTTATCTGCTATATTGCCTGCTATCAGCCGCCCTTCTATGCCGTTTATGGCTCCGATTACATGAACTGCTGCCTCCAGCTCAGAATAGCTTAATACATTGATGACCTCGCGGACTGCTTCTGCTCGCTGCTTGTGTTGGAGTTGGGCTTGTTTTTCTAGATGGCGCAGCTGCATTATACATATGCAAGCAGCGATTTCCAGCATTTGTTCCTCGTTTGGGGTAAAGGGTGAGTTCTGTCGGCTTATTGAAATACGCCCGAGGATTGTCTCTCCTGCCAGGATTGGCTTTTCTATGGAATATTGCGGGTTTTCAGGCCGATAACCACATGAGGGCAGAGCTTCAGCGATTGCTTTTCCGTTGCGGCTGGTTAGATGTACCCACCCATCAGTATGACTCCTTAACAAATTAACAAGCCCAGCCAACCAACTGTCTTCATCGGCAGACATAAGTAGTTGGCTAAGCTGGGCTATAAATGTATTCATATCTCCCCCCGTAGCTATGCATTTCTTCCGGTGCAGCACTTTCCTTTGGGAAAGCCTTACTCTGTGCGTGGGCTGTCACGTTAAGAATGCCATAATATCAAGGCTCGTCATCCCGGATTTAATCCAGGAACCCATTACCGTTGTAGAAAGACTAAGGGAATCCCGGGCTGGTCGTAAACGCAAAAAGCGCGTTTACTGCTCGCCCATGCGACCTGGGTCAAGCCCGGGATGACGGACTTTTATTGCTCCTTAATGTGACAGCCCCTGGGATTTGTCACTTTGGTCGAAGGTTTTTTGGTCTGTATTAATCTTCGTCCTCACGCTCAGGTGCCTCTGTGGCATAGGTACAGGCTGAGCACGCTATTACCCTCTTCTTCCGGCCTTTTTCTACCAGGTATGCACCGCAGTCTGGGCAGGATTCGCCGGTGGGCAGGTTCCAGGATATAAACTCGCAGTCCGGGTTCTTTTCACAGCCATAGTAATTGCGGCCCTTTTTCGAGCGTTTTATAACAACTTTTTCGCCGCAGAGGGGGCAAGCCACCCCTGCTTCTTCGAATATCGGCTTTGCGTTGCGGCAATCCGGAAAACCAGGACAGGCCAAGAATTTTCCAAATCGGCCATATTTTATTACCATGTTTTTTCCGCAATGCTCACATAGTATGTCGGTTTCTTGATCCTTAATTTCTATCTCACCGATTTGCTCTTCTGCTTCCTGGATTTTTTCTTCCAAAGGTGGGTGGAAGCCTCGCAGCAGATGCTTCCATTCTAGTTCGCCCAATTCTACCCGGTCCAGGTCATCTTCCATCCTGGCGGTAAAATCGGCGTCTACTATGTCCTCAAAGTAATCGTTCATTATATCGTTTACGATTTCCCCAAGCTCCGTGGGGTGCAGTACCTTATTTTCCTTTGTTACATAATAGCGATTCATTAGAGTGGTGATGGTCTGGGCAAAGGTACCAGGGCGGCCAATTCCTAATTCTTCCATGGTTCTGACCATGCTGCCTTCGGAATAACGAGGGGGTGGTTGGGTAAAATGTTGGGCTGGATTAAAGGAGGCTGCCGTCAGCTTATCTCCTTCTTTTAGAGCCGGCATTTTTACGTCTTTCTCAGAATCCTCGTTTTTGCTGTACACCGCAAGATATCCGTCAAATTTTAGCACCGAACCGCTGGCCCTAAAGATTGTGTCTCCGGCAGAGATTTTCATCGCAAGGGTGTCATAGACAGCCGGTGTCATTTGGCTGCCGACAAATCGCTCCCAGATAAGCTTATACAGCTTATATTGCTCTGGCGACAGGGAGGATTTTACCTTGTCGGGATGACGAGCAACGCTGGTTGGGCGGATAGCTTCATGAGCGTCTTGGCTGCGGCCTCGGGTCTTGTATTCCGGTCTTTCTGTGGGTAGATAGTCCTGGCCATGTTTATCAAGTATGTGTGTTTTTGCGTCTTCATATGCCTCATCGGAAACCCTGGTGGAGTCTGTACGCATATAGGAGATAAGGCCTACAGCACCTTCCCCTGCGATATCTGTTCCTTCATATAATTGCTGGGCTATGCGCATGGTACGCACAGTGGCATATCCAAAGAGTTTTGATGCCTCCTGCTGCATTGTGCTGGTGGTAAAGGGAGGGTTGGGTTTCTTGGTACGGGTGCTTTGCTTTACCTCTTGGACTGTGAAATCAGCTTTCTTTATTCCCTTGATTATAGCTTGAGTATCAGCTTCGGTTTTTAGCTCTTTTTTATTGTTGTCTGAGGCCACATACCGTGCGGTGAGCTTGCTTTTTTGACCTTTTGCTTCTAGGTTGACTTCCAGACTCCAATATTCCTCGGGAATAAATTGCTGGATTTCTTCTTCCCTGTCACAGATTAGCTTTAGTACAACGGATTGCACCCGTCCTGCGCTGGTGCCTTTGCGGACTTTTTTCCAGAGTAGGGGAGAGATGCCATAGCCTACCATGCGGTCCAGTATTCGCCGGGCTTGTTGGGCGTCTACCAGGTTCATGTCAATGGGACGGGATTCTTTTATCGCCTTTTTTACGGCGGTCTTTGTGATTTCGTTAAAGGCTATGCGCTCTGTGTCCTTATCCTCTAATTTAAGGGCATGAACCAAGTGCCAGCTTATGGCCTCGCCTTCTCGGTCAGGGTCAGTGGCGAGATAGATTTTGCTTGCGGCCTTAGCTTCTTTGCGCAATTTGGCCAGGATATCGCCCTTGCCTCTTATGGTGATGTATTTTGGCTCATAGTCATTGGCGGCGTCATAACCAAGCTGGCTCTTTGGCAAGTCACGGACATGGCCTACACAGGCCTCTACTTTATAGTTGGATCCTAGGATTTTTCTGATTGTCTTTGCTTTGGATGGGGACTCTAGGATAACAAGATTTTTTGCCATTCGTATTCCTCACTTTATGTTGTTCTTGCGTATCTTGCGCCGGGAAGTTTTTTTATCAGGCCTTTTAGCTCCAGGGTTGTTAGTAGAAAATGCAGGTTCATGGAGGGCAAATTAGTGCTCATAACCATGCTGTCAAAACTTACCGGATCAAAAGTCAGGCTATCATATAATAGTTTTTCTTCAGGTGCAAGGGAGTTTATGGCCTCCTCTTGTATTTTGTTAAGAGTAATACCTCCATGGGCATACTGGTTGTCTGGCTCGGATGTATCCACTTTGGCAGAGAGCCCCAGTGTAAACAGTACGTCGGTATAGTCGGTAACGGGGATTGCACCCTCTCTTATTAGGTGATTGGTTCCGGCACTTAAAGGGCTATTTATATTGCCTGGTACAGCCAGCACATCTCGTCCCTGCTCTGCTGCTTGATCCACGGTTATTAGGGTCCCACTTTTTTTGCTGGCCTCTGCAACTATTATTCCCCGACATAGGCCACTTATTATACGGTTGCGTGCTGGGAAAAAAGCAGCGATGGGTTTTGTCCCTGGTGGATACTCCGAAAGGACGCAACCGTTTTCGACTATCTTATCTCGTAGCTGTCTATTTTCTGCAGGATAACAAATATCCGCGCCACAGCCTAGTACGGCTATGGTTTTGCCCCCAACGTCCACCGCTCCTTTGTGAGCCATACTGTCCACTCCTCGAGCAAGACCGCTTACGATTACGATGCCGTTTTCAGCTAAAGGCATTGCCAACAGCCTGGCTGCTTGCAGGCCATAATCAGAGCATTTTCGCGAGCCAATAATTGCAATCTTGTTGGTGGCATCGGCAGGCAGTTCTCCTATATAAAAAATCCCCACCGGTGGGTCGGGGATTGACCCAAGCAAAGTGGGGAAACGGTCATGGTTGCGAGATAGGAAGGCCATCTCTTTGGATTCCATCTCTTTAAGTAAAATTTCTATAAAATCAAGATTGCGATTTTTAGTTAGATTGTTGAGGGCGTTGTCGGTGAGATTACCCAGGGTTTTTACATGGGTAGGATGTGCGGTGAAAATCTCCCGGGCAGTATCAAAGCGCGACAGTAGGAGGTTGAGCTTGCGGGAACCCAACTGAGGCACCAAGGTCGATAGCCATAACATGTAGATTTCGTCGCGCATCAAACATCCTCAATCATAGCACGTACATCATCGGCAAAAGCCCTAGCCGCTGTCTCACCCAAGTATGCCATATGGCCGGAAGGATATTCGGCGAATTTTACACGGGATAAATCCAGGCCAATATGATTGGCCAGATAACGAGCTTGCCCCATTTGACATTGTATATCGTAAACCCCTGAGGCGAAGAGCACTTTAAGCTCCGGGTTCCTGCGCATGGATGCTGTCAGAGATTTGGCACAGGAACGCTTGCTTTCTCTTTTCCAAGCCTTGCCAACATCCCGTGAGATGGCGACATACTTGCGATTATGAGTTATGTTTAGGGATTGTTTGAAAGCACCGGAAATAGCAGCCATAAAAGAAGGTGTATATTGAGCTATGGCTGCATCGTCACGGACCATGTTTTCCATGGTGTAATCTTTGTTTAAGGGGAGAGTGAAACGGCTATCGTATACACCAACCTCCAAACCCTTGTCTTTTAGCACCAGTTTGAGGTACTCCCATTTATTTGGCCTAAGATTATGCTCTAATACAGTTTCTTTTTTAAGGCCGGAGAAATAGGCAACTTTTTTGGCAATGGCATCTCTCTTTTTTGAGGGTAGGCTTGCGCCTTGGAAGAGTGCGGTTATGTACTCATCCCCGCAGAAATCATAAGCTTTTTGAATAAAATCCTCCAAAGTGCCTTCTAATTTATTATGATACCAAGTGGTTGCGGCCATAGATGGCAGTATTAGTGCCGCATCCTCTACGGTGTCAAAGGATAGAATTTCACCTGTTTGACCGATAGCATTACCCAAAAGCACCAGACCATTAATCCCCACGCAGCTAAACTCGCTTTGGCTGCTGCCTGACAAGGACTCAGCCAAGAGTGCTGCGCGGTTTGTGCCATAGCTTTCTCCCATGAGATATTTTGGGGATTGCCAGCGGCTATACTTGGCCAGCCACTGTTGTATTAAAGTATTGAAACAGTCGGCGTCGTTATCCATGGTGTAAAACCGCTCACCCGCCTCACTATCTAAAAGAAGGCCCCAGCCTGTGCCAACAGGGTCGATGAAAACCAGGTCTGCTATATCAATAAGGCATAGCTCGTTGTTTTCTACTCTGTATGGGGGTACAGAAGGAGTGTTTACAGCCTCTGGGTCATCATATCTTACTCGCCAAGGACCAAAGAGCCCTACATGAAGCCATAAGGAGCCTGAGCCTGGACCGCCGTTAAAGAAGAAAATAACAGGACGTTGGGAAGAATCTTCTACATCGCTTCTAAAATATGAGTAGGTGAACATGGATCCAAGTGCTTTTCCGGCTTCGTCGTAGAATACATTGTCCTGGCAAATGGCATTAAAGGGTATGGTTTTGCCGTTTTCTAACTTTACCGAACCTTGGGATTCATAGGAATTAGCATTGAATACTTCTGGCATAAGGGCAAGTTTTGATTTTTCTGTTTTCTCCATTTTTGTGTCCTTTCATTTTTTATTTTATAGCTGGGTCTATAATATCCCATTTTTTATTACATTCAAAGCTTTTTTGCGTTTACGGCTTCCATTTGCCGTGATAATATCTTCAAAAAGTACGAGGAGGCAGCTATGGGAACGAAAATATACGCAATCGTATCCGTAGACAATGATTTCAAGGTGTCGTTTGCCGAAGACAGTCTCCCTAAAAAGGTTTCCGGTGTTACGCTGGTTGCCGACACCCATAGGGCCATTGTCCGCGTTGTCAAATTGACCAAGGCTGATAAAAAGCTCACCCCAAAAATAAAATGGAGGTTGGTGCAAGAAAATTTCCCTCTTGGTATATTGCTTAGTGAAGAAACCCATTACTTCGATGGTCGCGTGTTTACGAATGGCGAAGGGGAGCATTGTTTCTTAATGGTAGCTCTGCCAAAAAATATTTCTCAGGCGATAGCTGATATAGCTGTAGAAAAATTCGAGAGCATACATAAAATCAGTCGCTTGGATACAATAGAACATCTGATGTTTGCCTATTATGCCCGTAAAACAGAAAAACCCCACGCCCAGTGGATTATATATCCTCAGGATGAGGGGTTTAGAATTTTGCATATGGAGGCAGGAATGCCATGCGGTGCTTACTATATGAGTAACCGCGTGGATATGCGGGAAGCCGAGCTTGGCCGAGTATGGGAAGTGGCAGTTCCTGATAATGTGGTGATACTGAGGCGAGAGTCATTTGCTGATGGTTTGTGGATTGAGGAGTTTGTACAGAGTAGAGGAGATGCTATTATTACTTGCGAGGCAATACCTAACTTGACGGCGATTGCTATGCATTAAGGTGATGGAGGGAATATGATTCAGCAGGAACAAGATTGGTTGATGCGCCAAGTACAAATGCTTGTGCAGTTTGTAGCCCGTATTCTTTTTGGTGTAGACAATTTTTTGGATAAAATGGACGAAGTACAGGCAAGCGAGATGGGTGAACTTTATGTTCATGTAAATAAACTATTATTAGGTGGCAATATTTGCGATGCTGAAGACTCGTTATATGAAAGTTTTAACGAAAGTAAGGATTATTTACGCCTTGCGTTGTGGTTTTACAGTGAGTTAAATAAAATGACTGATGAGAATCTGGGGTCATCTGATTTTTCACGGGAAGAAGTATATGATGGTTTACGGGATATATTATCTCGAGGGGGCATCCCGTTTCCGACGATTGTATAAACAATATAGATGCTTCATCCCGTAAAAGCATTTTCAATATGGGATGTATAGACCTGGCCGTCACGCAATAGTACTTCAATCACATCGAATCTGATATTACTGTCCGTCAGGCTGTAGAAAGTCAGGAAGGCCAACGCAGTTTTTATTATTCGTTTTTGCTTAGTGGGAGTAATGGCCTCTCTTGGGTAGCCGTAATTTAAGTTGTGCCGGGCCTTTACCTCTACGAAAACTATATAATCGCCGTCACGGGCTACCAAATCAACCTCGCCGGTTCTGCTATGGAAATTGCGGGTGATGATTTGGTAGCCTTTGTTTTTGAGTAAGGTCTCGGCAGCTTTCTGCCCGGCTTTGCCGGTTGCTTGCTTATCCATAAATCAAGGTTGGCTTTGGGACAGGTACATCTGAAAATGTGAGGCAATCCAGGTATTTTTCCATTACGGCTTTGGCTTTACCATAGTCGTCGGCGTGTAGTACTGCCAAGGGCTTGCCTATTTCTACGGCATCCCCGGTTTTGCGCTTAATCATTATCCCAGCAGTGAAGTCTAAGATATCATCGACTTTTTCCCGTCCTGCACCTAAAGTCATGGCGCACAGGCCTATACCCTCTGTGTCCATTGAGGCGATATAGCCGTTTACAGGAGATGGTATCGGTACTAAGAATTTTGCAAGGGGAAATTGACCTCCTTGTTCCTCCTCTTCCAATAAGTATGAAATATCGCCCCCCTGGGCTTGTATCATTTCAGTAAACTTGGCTAGGGCACTGTGGTTCGCAATTGCTTCCTTTGCCATATCTCGGCAGGCTTCCTGGGAACCTTTGTCCGCAAGGTATAGCATTTGAGCGGAGAGCTCAATACATAAATGGGTCAAGTCCTCAGGGCCGCGGCTTTTTAGTACGTCTATTACCTCGAGTATCTCCAGGTAATTCCCCACGGCATTGCCTAAGGGCACAGACATATCAGTGATTAGGGCCACTGTTTTGCGACCACAGCCTTCGCCGATTTCTACCATGGCATTGGCCAGGGCCTGAGAATCGGCCAGAGTTTTCATAAACGCGCCGTTACCGGTTTTTACATCCAGAAGAATCCGGTCGGCACCGGCGGCGATTTTTTTGCTCATGATACTGGCGGCTATCAAAGGGATACTGTCAACCGTTGCGGTGACATCCCGTAGGGCATAGATTTTCTTATCCGCTGGGGCAAAATTCCCAGATTGACCGGTTACACATATGCCATGGTGTTTCACTATTTCCAGGAACTCGCCTGTAGGGATTTCTATCCTAAGGCCGGGGATGGCTTCCAGCTTGTCCACTGTGCCCCCGGTATGGCCCAGGCCACGTCCGCTCATTTTGGCTACGGGGACCCCAAGGGCCGCCACTATCGGACCCACTGCCAAAGTAGTTTTGTCGCCTACACCGCCAGTAGAGTGTTTGTCCACTTTTATGCCGGGTAGGGAGCTTAAATCCATTTGGTCGCCAGAGTGGACCATTGCCATGGTCAGGGCTGTGGTTTCAGCTGGGGTCATGCCTTTAAAATATACTGCCATAAGCAATGCCGATATTTGCGCGTCTGGGATTTGGCCGGCGGTATAACCTTCTACTATATATTCGATTTCCTGAACCGATAGCTCTAGCCCCAGCTTTTTTTTCTGAATAATTTCATATGTCCGCATTCTAGCCCTCCAAATCCTTCGCACCAAAGCCATAAGGCAGCAGCTCCGATAAAGGATGTATTCGGAAGTCCTCTTCGGATTTTGCTACGATTACTTGTAGATTATCTCCGCCGAACTCGTACAGCATCTGACGGCATACACCGCAGGGGTAGCAATAATCTCCACCGTCTCGGCCTCCCGTTACCGCGATTGCTTTGAACACTCGTACACCTTCTGATACTGCCTTTACAAGGGCAGTACGCTCGGCACAGCATGTAGGGGAAAACGCCGCTGATTCAATATTGCAGCCGGTATATACCGTACCATCCTCAGCAAGCAGTGCCGCGCCGACATTGAACTTGGAATATGGGGCGTAGGCCAATGCCTTTGCCGTAATAGCCTTTGCGGCTAGTAGTTGGTTGGTCATGTAATCTGTCCTTTCGAAAAAAAAGGACTGCCACAATGTGACAGCCCCATGAAAAATGTACTTCCTTACGCACTAACGCAGGCATCCACAGGGCAAACCCCTGCGCACGCATCGCAATCGATACAAACTGCTTCATCGATTACATATATGTCACCTTCTGAGATGCAGTTTACAGGACATTCATCTTTGCAAACGCCGCAAGCGATACATGCATCGGTAATTTTATATGCCATAGTTTCACCTCCTAACAAGTCATTAAGGCTGACTTCACCGGCCAAGCATGAAAGATATTCGAGTGGGGACGGCTGCGCCGTCCCCACGCACTCCTTCTTTCGTATTGAGTATGAAAGTTCAGGGGCTGTCACGTTAAGAATGCCGTAACTTCAAGGCTCGTCATCCCGGATCCCATCCATTGGACTAAGGGAATCCCGGGTCAAGCCCGGGATGACGGGCTTTTTAGTATAAATTAACGTGACAGCCCCTTATCAGCTTTGTTTAGTTGAGAATTTTTCCGCAGTATATATGAAAATAAAAGGGCTTGCAAGATGTATTTTATCTTTCCCCTGGACAAACACATGAATGAGCAAACAAAAGCAATTTAACCGCGAAAGACGCAACTCATTTATTTCTCAAAGCGATTATCAGCAATATCAATTCCTATTTAGCACCCCCGTACCCACACTCCAGATTGTCCGTCATAGGCGTTTCCTGGTCCAAAAATCATTTCTTCGTATATATCCCGTATTATTATTGCGATAGCGTCCGCTTTTTTTGTTGCTCTTTTTTTCCGGTAATATGCTTCTAATGCCTTGCATGCATCCAGTGCAGCCATGATAAACCTACCTCCGTTTGCCCTATAAAAGGGAATAGCGACAGACTCTAAATAATCAATGGAACTGCTGTCATTTAGGGTTGCCAGATGGCGTACCCCTACAACCTGGATTAATAGCCCTTCATCTCCCTCGGCCAGAGTCTGAGCTTGACTTAGCGCATCGTCAAACCCAGAGTAATCCTTTAGTGCAAACAAGCCATAAGCCTTGCCTATAAGGATACCAATATGATTCGTCTTTACACCAATAGCATCCGGTGCGTCTTGAAAAAAAGTAAGTGCTTCATCAAAGAACTCTATACATTCTTTAAAGTTGCCCATCCTGTAACAAACTAAACCCATCATGTATTGTGCAAGGCTAATAGCAGGTTTGTCGTTTAATCCCTTTGCTCGTATTATAGTTATATCTAGCACCTTTTTTGCTTTATCAAGTTCACCTAGGTGCAGATAAATGTGGGTTGTCATAGTGTCTACCATGCATAGAAATTGTTGTGGCAATTCAGGACTGAATTCTCTTCTTGCACGCTCTAGGTATTGTAGGGCATTTATGAGTTGCCCTAGGTTAATATAACAACGCCCGATATGACATACCAATCGCGTGTCTTGTATCTGATTTTCGTCACCAATTTCTAATGCTTTAAGGGCATGGCTCAAACAATTTACATGATCATACCTCACACCAACAAGCTCGCTCTTATGACGATGAAACAGGAATCGAATATCCATGCTGGTTTCTTCCAGGGCTGACTCTACTGTGCATAGATATTCTTCAACGGTTGAGTAATCTCTTTCATGCAATAGCCTTCTGGATAATATCATCTTATATAGCATCACTAACTCATGCTCATAATGCAAGTAAAGAATTGGGGATAACTCTTCTTGCAAGGCTTCGGCGTCACTCCATCTGCCTGTGTAAAGCAGCTCACTCCATGTCCACAAACGATTTCTATAGAGTTCTAATTCAAGTTCCAGCAGTGGAGCTTTTTCAATTCCCATATACTCTTTTATCGCTTCAAGGGTTTTGTTATCAAGCTCTGCATCATTATTCTCCAGACGACTGATAAATGTGATGCTTCTGCCTATGGCATTGGCTAGATTTTCTTGTGAAAAGCCTCTTGTTCTTCTTATTTCTTTAATTTTTTCACCAATTGACAATGTGGGTGATACAGTATTTCTCATTTTTTCACTCCTTATTAGTTGTTTGAGCCTGTTTCTACCTTATATTCTAACAAATATATGACTATTGTCATATTTTTGTTAGTTTCATATACTGCAAAATTTCTTACCTGAGAAGTCAATAATTTAGTGATTTGCAAAAATAACATGTTTAAGTCGGCTCGTGCTTTCCAATTCTTTGCTTTATTTTTAGAATTTTTATCAAAATTAAATTAACAAAAACGTCTGAAAATCACAGATAAAAGCCATTTTTTATCCTTTGGATGTTACTGGACAACGGATATTTCTTTGACATTAGTTTTGGCGTTTTATAAAAAATTTACTTCTTTAATTTGATTTTATTAAGACCTTATAATAACTGTCGGCAATAATTTTATGGAGGTTGAAAATCATGAGAGAAATTAATAAGATAATCAAGGCAGGCAGGCAGGCAGGCAGGAGGGAAGTAAGGCAGGTAATTTGGTTGATAGATAGGA
>WQVF01000043.1 GCA_009781725.1 Defluviitaleaceae bacterium | reverse complement strand
TCATTGCGAGCAAAGCGAAGCAATCCAGAAGGTTTGATTTGCTGGATTGCTTCGTCGCTTCGCTCCTCGCAACGACGAGGCAAGTGCATAATTATTCATAAAAATGCTTAATGAGACAGCCCCCTCTCCATCGCTGTTAAGAAATTCTGCTATGTCCACAACCCATCCATAAAGGCCAACATCTCCATCAACTCTTCCGCTAGACTATCGTCAAGATTTGTCCATCGAAACCCATACCCGGGGTAATATGTACAGAGATTATGGGACTTTTCCTCATAAACCGTGGGGATGTACGCCATTGGCCGTTTTCCGGTTTTATCTGTTTGGATGCAATACTTACAATTCCAGCACTTGGCTACATGTTTCATAAAAAATTTTTTTAGCCCTGCACTCATTACGTCAAAGGACTCGATGATAGCCTTCATAAGGCCGCCTGGTATGCACAGGCCAAGCTCCACAGAGATATCAAAGCATGGATTATAATTGACACATATCCCAGTATGCTTGACTTTGTAATGAGAATCGCCTCGCGGTAGTGCCTTGCTCCACAGGGGATTGGCATATACCAATGACATTGTTGTATAGCCTGCCGCCAAACCAACCGGGATATCAAATCTTTGGTATCCATGGCTTATCATCCAGTCCCCCAACCCGCGAAAGGCCGTTTCACCAAGTATACGGCTATAGACATCTGATGTGTAGAAATAACCCTTGGAAAAGTGACAATGAGAAAACGTATACAAGTCCGCATTGGGACGGGTTGCCATCCATATCCAACCAGGGGGTAGAGATGTAAAATCCCCTACCCCCAATTTTTGAAGAACGGCAGATTCCCGTTTACTAAATGAGATTTCTGTGCCTTGACCCAACTGGAACATTTTTCTTAAAAAGGCATCCATTGTCTTTGTAAATTTATTCATGCTAATTTGCAACTTGGGCTTTCCGTATGCCGATTTTAAGCTGCGATAAGGGTACGCATCGTCTTCGTTGAGAGCGGGGACAAAAAGCAATGGCTCGTCATATGCCAACTGGTATAGGTTCTTTATTATGTCATAAAACCACTGCTGGTCGGCGACGCTTACAGGCACGATGTTATCCGGCACAAATGGCGGAAATACTTTGCGATAGCTATCCGCCATTCGCTGCTCTAGGCTTAAGTATTTCATCCTCGCACCTCTCTATTTTACATACCCACTAGGGTTTTTCCTCTGCCAATTCCACATATCCTTGCAGCCATCTGCCACGGTCTTTTCTGCTTTCCAACCGAGTAGCCGGGCGGCTTTTTTAGTAGAACAGTATGAAACAGGCGCATCTCCTGGACGCCGCGTGGATATTTTCATAGGTATTTTTATACCATTGGCTTCTTCGAAGGCCGCTACCAGTTCAAAATTGCTTGTACCTCGGCCTGTGCCCAGGTTAAAGCTCTCCGCACCTTTGTTACTTTTGCAATACTCCATCGCGGCTATATGCCCCTTCACCAAGTCCACTATATGGATATAATCCCGTATACAGGAGCCATCCTGGGTAGGATAATCGTCCCCGAAGATTTCAAGGACTTCACGCCGTCCTGCTGCCACCTGGGAGATAAAAGGCGGTAAGTTTTTAGGAATCCCAGTGGGATCATCACCTATATCACCGCTTTCATGGGCACCTATGAGATTAAAATATCGCAGCATTGCAATAGACCAATCGGGGTTGGCGGCCGCCACGTCCCGTAATATTTGCTCGGACATAAACTTTGTCCAGCCATACGGATTGGGGCAATCACCCACTATTGAATCCTCGGTAATGGGCATTGCATTTTTCTCACTATAGACACAGGCTGAAGACGAAAATATTAGCTTTTTCACCCCATGCCGCTCCATGGTCCGGCACAATGCCAGAGTTGAGTTAAGATTGTTTTCATAATAATCAAGAGGCAGAGCTACACTTTCACCTGCGGCCTTGTACCCGGCAAAATGGATAATGCAATCTATTTTATGGTTGCTAAATATCTCATCCAATTTTGCACTATCTTTGACATCACAGTTATATATAGGGAAATCACTGTCTGTTAACTTCTTAACTCGATTTAATGCCTCGGATGTGCTATTGGAAAAATTATCGGCAACGACAATGTCATATTGCCGGTTTAGCAACTCTATTGCCATATGGCTCCCGATAAAACCTGCTCCGCCTGCCAAAAGAACCATGCTCTTCGCCTCCATTATTTATTAGCTGCCTTATAAATCTTGAAAATAGCCTCTTTGTCCAAGGGCTTAAAGCTCCCCACCAGCCGCTTGCCAAAATGCACACAGCTATCGGCCATTTGCTCAAGCACCTCATCAGACTGAACGCCTATTCCTAACTCCGTAAAACAGGTCGGCATTTCGATTGACTTGAAAAACGCCTCTGTTATGTGAACACCTTCCATTCCAGCCGTGTACTCATTTTTTGAGGTCTGACCCAATACCTTTCTGGCATATCTTGCAAAACGGAATATATTTGTCTCAAAGCAATACCTAGCCCAGGAACCCCACATAGTAGTAAGACTGGCACCATGTGCCACATCAAATCGCCCGCCAAGTTCATGACCTAGCTGATGAACGCTGAAATCCATGGTACGTCCAAGCCCGCATATTCCGTTATGGGATAAGCTGCCCGCCCACATGATTTCGCTTTGAGCTTTGTAGTTTTCTGGATTTTCTAGTACCAGTGGGCCGTTTTTCATTACTACCCGCAGCAGAGCCTCAGATATTTTATCTGACATTTCATTTTGATTGTCTTCCGGAGAGAAATAGCGATCCAAGGTATGCATAATTATATCGGCTATGCCACAGCTTATATGATACTTTGGCAATGTATATGTCAGTTCCGGGTTCATTATGGCAAAACGAGGTCTGTTGAAATCCGTGTTAAGGCCGCGCTTTAGGCCTTCTTCTGTGTTGGTTATTACGGCGGAACTGCTAGTTTCACTGCCTGCCGCTGATATTGTTAGCACAACCCCAACGGGAAGGGACTTAGTTAGGGGCTCCTCTCTGAGCCAGAATTTCCATATATCTGTACCGGGGCTAGCCGTCCCGTGAGCAATGGCCTTTGCTGCATCAATTGCACTCCCGCCGCCTATTGCCAAGATGAAGTCCGCGCCGAACGTTAGAGCAGCTTTTACTCCGGCCCGGGCAAAAGATAAATGGGGATTAGGAGTTGCCCCTCCGTGATGCAGGCATTCGATACCCTCCCCTTGCAGTTGCGCAGTAATTTTCTCCAACAAACCGGATTTGATTACGCTACCTGTGCCGTAAACGATAAGTACCTTGGTGCCGCCATGCTTCTTTACCATAGCGGCTGTTTGACTTTCGACTCCAGGGCCGAAAACTATCTCCGTAGGTGTAAAATACGTAAATCCTTGCATCTAGCTTCCTCCTTTTACCTAAAAAAAGAGCTGTCATATGACAGCCCGTTTATTTCTTAATCCAATGTTGCATGATACCGTGCCGCAGCCGCATTATGGTCAGCTAAACTCACATTAAACACATGCCTGGAATGATCAGAATAATCCACTACAAAGAACATATAATTAGTGTTTGACGGATTAAGCGCACCTTCTATGCTGGCCAGGCTTGGATTCCCTATGGGCCCAATGGGCAACCCAAGGCGAGTTTGAGTATTGTATGCGGACTCTATCGCCAAATGTTCATGAAAAACACGGTACAAGTCCACACCAATGAGGGCCCATGCATAACGAGCCGTTGCATCCATTTGTAGTGGCCAACCATCTCTTAATCTGTGATGTATTACCTGAGATATTTTTGCCCTTTCCTCGATAGGGCGGCCGGTTTCCCCTTCAATAATCGACGCCATTATTATTATTTCATCCAGGGTAAAGCCCAATTCCTCGGCGCGGTAGAGCCACGCACCTTCCAATAGATATTCAAATCGGTTAAGCATCCTGATAATAATATCCCTGGGGGTTGGGTTTAAGGGTATGTGATATTGATCGGGGAAGAGATATCCCTCAAGGCGCCTGCGCTCCGGATAATCTGGCACATCCCTTAAGAACCGGAAGTTACTAAAATCCCCAGTCTGAGTATAGTTGATAAATTCCTCCGCTGAGAAAAATCCCCGGTATTCGAAGTACTCTGCCATGTTTCCAATTGTCCAGCCTTCTCGGACTCTTATTTCCTCATGACCGGCTGCAGCCGCCGTCTGGCCTGCTCTCAGAGTGGCATTGACTTGGGTGTTGGACATATTGGCATTGAGGGTATAGGTACCAGCTCTAAAGACCCTAGTACTGTTTTTTAGAAACATCTCCAGTCTAAACAGCCAAGGATTATTGATTGCGCCGACATTGTATAACAGTTGGGCGGCTTCAGCCCTTGGAGTGTCTTCTTCTAATACAAATATAATCTCATAATCTGGCCCCGCCGCCAACATATCCGTTGCAAAATCACTGCCTCGATTAAATCCCCAGTTTGCAAACCAATATATGCCAAAGGCTACGAGAGCTAATATTGCCAGGTTAAAGGCCATGCCTAGGATATATGCTATTACATTAGATGCTTTGTTTGGTTTCACTTATTGCCTCCTTGCTATCGTTTCGAAATACTCAGGCGGCAGAACGCCCCCCGACAGGTTATTCACTCAGACTTTCCCAGTCATCATATAGCATTGCAAGCTCTTCTTCAAGATTTATTTTCTCAGCATAGACAGCAGCAGCGGCTTCTGCATCCCGGCTTACAGCTTCATCATTAAGGCGGGCGTCACAATCTGCTATTTGAGCTTCGGCTTTGGCTATCTGGGCTTCAAGTTTATCCACCTGAGATTTTTTGCGCCTTGCTGCTGAATCTTGCTCTTTCTTTCGTTGGTATTCTTCCTTTTGATTAATGGGAGGCACATCGGGGCTTGAGGCTTCCATTTCAAGCATTGCCAATTCCTCGGCTTTTTTTTCCATATAGTAATCATAATTACCCAAATAACGGCGAAGTCCCGTCGGTTCCATTTCCAATATCATATTGGCGGTATTGTTGATAAAATACCGGTCATGAGAAATATAAAGAAGAGTCCCCTGGAAGTCCCTCAATGCCTCCTCCAAGATTTCCTTTGAATACAGATCAAGGTGGTTGGTAGGTTCGTCCAGTATAAGAAAGTTGGCACCAGCCAGCATGATTTTGGCAAGGGCAACCCGCCCCCGTTCCCCGCCGGATAGAGCCGAGATAGGTTTAAACACATCATCTCCGATAAACACAAATGCACCAAGCACCGTTCGGATTTCCGTCTGGGTAAGACGGGGATAAGTGTCCGCTAACTCCTGGAAGATATTTTTTTCCTCGCTGAGATGGTCCTGGGCTTGGTCATAATATCCGTGGCGGACATTTACTCCTTCTCGGATTCGGCCTGTTATTGGGGTTAACTCCCCCATTAGGATTTTAAGCAAAGTTGTTTTGCCGATGCCGTTTGCCCCGATTAGGGCAATCCTGTCCCCTTTTTTGACTTCGAAGGATACATTAGAAAAAAGATGCTTCTCCCCAAAGGCCATGCTCAAGTCTTCTACTGACAGCACATCGTGGCCGGATGTGATTTTTGGCTTGAGGCGCAAACGCATATTTGTGGGGTCGTTGGCGGGTTTTTCTACCCGCTCAATTTTGGCCAGTAGCTTTTCCCGGCTTTTTGCCCTGATTATTGCCGCTTCTGTTGAATACGAGCGCAGGGTTTTGATTACAGACTCATGATGCTTGATTATTTTTTGGTTTTCGGCAAACTGTTTTTCGGCCAGGGCTCGGTCACGGGCCTTTTTCTCGGTAAAGTACGTATAATTGCCATTGTAGACCGTGGATACTTTGCCCTCAATTTCTATTGTTTTTGTAACCACCTTGTCCATAAAATACCGGTCATGGGATATAAGGATTACCGCGCTTTTGGATGAGCGTAGATATTCCTCCAGCCAGGCCACGCTTTCTATGTCCAGGTGGTTGGTGGGTTCGTCAAGTAGCATAATGTCTGGAGATTCCAGCAACAGGCGGCCAAGCAGTGCCCTAGTTTTTTGACCGCCAGATAGCTCCGCGAAGGACTGTTTCCATTGATCTTCTGTAAAACTAAGACCCTTAAGCACACCTCGTACCCTGCTTGAAGCGGAGTAGCCGTCTGCCGATTCGAAACGGGCAGTAAGGGTCGAATACCGTTCCATTGACGCATCCAGAGCTTGCCCGGTTTGGGTAGTCATGCGTTCCTCTATTGCACGGATTTCTGCTTCTATTTTTTTTAGTGGCTCGAATACTGCGTCTAGCACATCATATAGGGTATTGCCTGTTGGAATGGATTCGATAAGGTTTGGATCTGTTTCGGCCAACTGTGGGAGATATCCAATGGTAACACCAGAGGACATGGTCATCACGCCCTCGTCGGGCTGCCACTGGCGGGTGATTATCCTAAATACCGAAGTTTTGCCCGCACCGTTGATACCCACTAGCGCGGCTTTTTCACGTTCTTCTAATATAAATGAGATGTCGTTAAGAATTTCCTCGACACCTATGCTTTTCTGAATATTTTTAAGTTGCAAAATCACTGGAAATCATCCTGTCTGTAGCGATTTCAATTGAGTGTGACGCTTTTGTCACGCGCCCGCTACGTCCAATAGTACTCTGCACCGGCGGAGCTCATTTCTTATTCTGTCTTTCTCTGCAACATTCATTTCCTGGGTCAGGCGGGTTTCGTGTTCCCCGGCTTGGGCCTGAGTTACAGCTATATCTATTTCCCCTGGCAGAAATGCTGTTTGGGTCAATACTATGAGGACATCATTTTCAAAATGAAACACCCCACCAAGGACGGCAATCTTGCGCTCCGTGCCTTCTTCATCAAAAACCCGCAAAGGCCCCTCTCCCAAAATGGCAGAGCAGGCCACCCGTCCTGGGAGTATACCCATATCACCAGTGAGGCAACGCAAAATAACCATGTCACCTTGTCCATGGAATTTGTATTTTTCTTGGTTAGTCGGGTTGGGGGTTATTACTTGGATTTCGATTTTATTGGGCATTTGAATCCCCCATAAAAACCGCAGCGATATTACGGCCATTGTACACAACACGAATTACATTCACTGTACCGAATGACTCATTCGGTAAATAATATACGGTATAATTATCAACAGGTAAAAGTCGCAGGCCTCTTGAGTGCCATGGCTCGAAATCACAAATGCGATGTCGCATTGGCATAAACTCCAAGGAGTCTGCTGCGCTTATTATGCGGGCTACTTGCTCCAGAGCGGTTTCAGGTTCTAACAACTCATCTGAAATGTATTTGCGAATACCACGTAAATCCTTCTTTGCCATATCAGAGAATTGGACATCCCATATCATGATTCTAGCATCCCTAGCAGCTCTTCTCTTACCTGTTTAGCAGATGTAATCCGTCCTGCCTTTACATCAGCAAGTCCTTCTTCTAAGGCTGCATTTAATTGATTCATTGTCATCATTGACAAATCAAGAGGTTTGTTTTGTATCTTCACCGCAAAAGGGAAACCATTATGCATAACAACCTGGTGAAGAAACATATTTATCGCGTTTGCCATTGGCACTCCAAGCTTTAGCAGCACCTGTTCAGCCTGTTCCTTGATTTCGGGCTCTACCCTTGTATAGATACTTGTCGTCTTAGCCAACTATATCAGCTCCTTTCGAAAGCATTTTACTCGAATGTATCGCTGATAGCAATCAATTTCTATTTTTGTGCTTCCCCATACCGCGTGGTCACATCCTCAATAGTCCCGGCATTTTGGAACATCCCTTCCGGCACATAGTCATGCTCGCCGTCAAGTATCTGCCTAAAGCCTTCTACTGTATCTTCGATTTTTACATATTTTCCGCTGATGCCTGTAAACTTCTCACCTACTGTAAACGGCTGGGAAAGGAAGAATTGCACCTTACGGGCACGGGCTACGGTTTGCTTATCTGCTTCTGACAATTCGTCCATGCCTAGGATGGCGATAATATCTTGTAAATCCCTGTATCGTTGTAATGTTGACTGCACTCTTCTGGCTACATCGTAGTGCTTATCCCCTACTATGCTTCTTTCCAGCATTCTGGATGTGGAAGCCAAAGGGTCTATTGCCGGATATATTCCAATTTCCGCTATGGCACGTGAAAGGTTGGTGGTTGCATCCAAATGGGCGAAGGTCGTAGCTACGGATGGGTCCGTGTAGTCGTCGGCTGGGACGTAGATTGCCTGGATTGACGTGATGGAGCCTGTCTTTGTTGATGTGATTCGCTCTTGCAGGGACCCAACTTCCGTTGCCAAAGTGGGCTGGTAGCCTACCGCAGAGGGGATACGCCCAAGTAGCGCAGATATCTCTGACCCGGCTTGCACAAAGCGGAAAATATTATCAATAAATAAAAGCACATCCTGGCGGGAGATATCCCGGAAATACTCCGCTATGGTAAGGCCAGTAAAGCCTACACGCATTCTGGCTCCGGGGGGTTCGTTCATTTGGCCGAACACCAGAGATGTCCTGTCGAGTACGCCTGAGGCCATCATTTCATGGTAAAGGTCATTACCCTCTCTGGTACGCTCCCCGACCCCCGTGAAAACAGAAAGACCTTCGTGGAAGCTGGCGATATTGTTTATCAATTCCATTATAATAACTGTCTTGCCAACGCCTGCCCCGCCAAACAGCCCGATTTTACCGCCTTTGGCGTAGGGGCACAGCAAATCAATGGCCTTTATGCCTGTTTCCAGAATTTCTGCTTTATCCGTTTGGTCTGCAAAACCTGGGGCCTTGCGGTGGATTGGCCAATGCTCAGCCGCCTCAGGGGGTGGTTTATTGTCTATGGGACGGCCAAGTACGTCCATCATGCGGCCTAATGTTTCCGGCCCTACCGGCACGGAAATCGGTGCGCCGGTATCTCGAGCATCCATACCACGGGCAAGACCGTCGGTAGAGCCCATGGATATACAACGGACGGTGTTGTCTCCCAAGTGCTGAGATACTTCCATCACCAAATCTGTGCCTGGTACTTCGATGGCATTGTAAAGGGCAGGCAGCGGCCCTTCGAAGCGGACGTCGATTACCGAGCCTATTATTTGTAGTAGTTTTCCTGTGGGTTTGGTTGACATTGATTATCTCCTAGTTTTGTTCTCTGGTTACGATATGCAGTATGCCTTTATTTATATCAGCGCACTAGCCCCACTCACAATCTCCGTTATTTCCTGAGTAATAATACTCTGCCGCTGCCGGTTAAATTGCAAGGTCAGGCTTTCTATTAGCTCTTGGGCATTGTTGACCGCGGTGTCTGTTGCTACCATTCTTGCGGCTTGTTCGCATAGGGCTGCTTCCAGCATTGCGCCGTAGATTTGTACATTGAGGTACATTGGGGCCATATAGCCTAGGAAGCTGTCTACATCTGGGTCGTATTCCATTTCTGTCGGTTCGGTATCTTGCTCATCTGTTAGGCGTAGGCTAATGGGTAGCACAGGCTTTATTATGGGTTCGAGATTGAGTACGGTGTGATATTGGGTATATGCGATATACACTTCATCAATTTCTTGGTTAAAATCCTCCAGTACCTGGGCTCCGATGGCAACCGCATCTTCATAAATTGGGGTCTCGGACATACTGCCTAATGACCGGTGGATGTTTCGGCTTTGAGAAACAAAAAAATCCAATCCCCTGGCACCGACCGGCAATAGTAAAGCATTTTTCCCATTGGCACTGGCATGGGCTATTACCGCCTTGCAGACATTTATATTGTAGGAACCGCATTTTCCTCTATCACTGGAAAACACAATATAACCGGTATTCTTAAAAGGCTTCTCCCGCTCCTTGACATAGGGATTACTTGCTGTTGCCGGGGATTTTGCGGCACCTAGCATTATATTATCCGTACCTTCCAGGAAGGCCATGGCGTTTTCCCATCGCTCTCTGGTTTTGCGTAGCTTGGCAGTGGCCACTAAATTCATGGCCTTCATTGCCTGCTTCATGGTGCTTACGACATTGCGCCGCTGCTTTATTGCTTTAATCGAAGGCATTATTTCACGCCTCTATATCTGTCTAATATGCTCTTAATCTCGTCTCGGGTGAGTAAGGCGCGAAGATTGGCTATACATTCGTCGTGGAGCTCTTTGGGAATGGCCTCGCCTCGGGATTTTACTTCTCGCAGCTTGGTGAAAAGTTCTGCAAGGAAGCCTCTGCTCTCGTGGCGTTGTTCGAATAGACGAGTCAGGAAATTGTTGGTTTCCCGGATGGCCTTTTCCAGCAGTGGCGTGATTGACGATTCATTATTATAGAGCTTTGCAATAGGGCTTGCGGTTGGGATTTCCATGAAAACCCGGTTCATTGCAGTTATATCTCTTGTAATATATCTGCGAATATCGTCCCGCTGATTAAAATGAAAAAGAAGCAGCGCATCAGCCGTTTGGCGGATTTCATCTTCCGACATGCCAAGCACGGCATTATTGGCATCATCGAATAGCATCAGCAGCAATTCTTCAAAGGGTAGCCATATAAATAATTTAAGGGCCTCATGCAGACCTTCACGGATTTCCGGAGTCAGTTCCTTTTTATCACGAATTTCCGCAAGGATATCCCGGCTGCCCATATAATTCTCATATCTTTGGCCTCTAAAATAGTCGAGTAGAGCTGCCTTGGTTCTGTCTATCAAAGATGTGGGCTTTACTGGCACCCCTTGCAGGAAGTTCCCCTGTGTTACCGCAAATAGGAAAATAATCTGCTCTTCAAAGGGTAAAGGCTGACTCTGTGGCTGCTTTAGAATCTCTACTACCCGTTCCCCCATTTGCAGAGCCAGCTCCGTTTCCTTACTCAAATCTGAGCCGAAACGAGAAAAGGCAGCAAGCTCACGATACCGGGCGTATTCCAAGCGCAGAGGTCCGGCGATTTGCTTCATTGCCTTGGTTTGGGCTGCGCCCCCTACACGGGATACACTAAGCCCAGGGCTTATTGCAGGGCGGATTCCACTGTTAAACAGTTCCGTTTCCAAGAAAATCTGTCCGTCTGTAATAGAGATTACATTGGTTGGTATATATGCCGAGTTGTCCCCGGCCTGGGTTTCGATTATAGGAAGTGCTGTAAGAGTGCCGCCTTTTTCCAAACAGGCTGCTCTCTCGAGTAAACGGGAATGCAAATAAAAAACATCGCCGGGGTATGCCTCACGGCCAGGGGGACGCCTTAGCAGCAGGCTCATAGCCCTATATGCAACCGCATGTTTTGATAAATCATCATAGACGACCAGGACATCCTTCCCTTGCTCCATCCACTCTTCGCCGATAGCACAGCCGGCGTATGGGGCGATATACTGCATCGGGGCAGTGTCGCTTGCGTTGGCAGCTACGATTGTCGTGTATTTCATGGCACCGACACGGTATTCATTGATGGGGCTTTCATCTGGAAATGCATCCCGCAGGGTACGGGCTATTTGAGCAACGGTTGAGGCCTTTTGCCCAATTGCTACATATACACAGTGGACGCCGGTGTGACGCTGGTTGAGTATGGTATCGATGGCTATTGCGGTTTTGCCTGTTTGACGGTCACCGATTATCAGTTCCCGCTGTCCCCGGCCTATGGGCACCAGGGCATCTAAGGCCATAATCCCAGTTTGCATGGGGACGTTTACCTCTTTGCGCTCAATTACGCCAGGGGCAATCCGCTCGATTTCGCGAGTGGGAACACTGTAGGGCAGAGGGTTTCCACCATCAAGGGGGACACCTAGTGGGTCAACAACTCGACCTAGAAGGCTGTCTCCAACAGGGACTTCTGCCACCCGCCGGGTACGCCTTACCAAGTCCCCTTCGCGGATATTGGTATCTGGACCAAGTAGTACCACTCCAATAGAGTCCTCGTCCAAGTTAAGGGCAACACCAAAAATATCTCCGGGAAACTCCAACAGCTCTCCGCTGACCGCACCAGGGAGGCCGTAAACACGGGCAATACCATCCCCTACATGGAGGACGGTCCCTTCCTCGGCGACTTCCAGCTTGGATGAATATTCCTGGATTTGTCTTTTTATTATGGAGCTTATTTCGTCAGGCTTGAAAATCATTATCTATTCCCTTTTCCTATGGTTTCCTTCATATCCTTTAGTAGGTGCTTAATTGTTCTGTCAAAAATATGCCCGTCTACATGGAGTCTGAATCCTCCTATTAGGGAGCTATCAGTTTCTGTCTCCACTTCGACTTGCTTCCCCAACTTCCGTGTCAGCGCCGTTTGCAATCGTGTAATCTGCTCCAAAGTTAAATCAAAAGCCGATACAACTTTGGCTGTTGTAAAATTCTGATGGCGGCGTATCATCTCAACCAGGTTATCCATTGCGGGAGCAAGAAACTCCTCCCGATTTTTGGTAACGGTAAGACGCATAAATCTCAGCAAATCATCATGGACCCGCCCGGCAAAAGCATTATCCAGAAAAGCGAACTTTTCTTTCATGGGAATTCGGGGATGGGCGATTATCCGCTGGCATTCCGGGTCGGCTATCGCAGTGCTGATAAAACCAGCCTGCTCCATATAATCAGAGGTCAGGCCCCGCTCAATGGACAGCTCAAACAATGCCTTTGCGTACCTGGTTTGCAAATCAGCCATCAAAAACCACCCTGTCCAGCTCCATAAGCCCTTCGTCAAAGAGCCGGTCATGAGCTCCTCGGTCTATTGTTGCCATCAGCAGCTTCTCTGCCATATCCGAGGAAATATCAATAAGAGCCGAGTGGATTTCCTCCCTGATACGCTCCCGTTCCATTTCCACTTCCATGCCGGCCCGTTCTTTTATATCCTTGGCCTCGTCTTTGGCACTGGCTAAGATATTTTCTCGCTGGTCATTGGCATGTTTCCTGGCCTCGTCCAAAATAGCTGCCCGTTCCAGGTCAATTTCCTTGAGTTGGCGGTCATATCGCGAACGCAATTCCCCTGCTGCTGCCCGGCCTTCCCTGGCTTCGTCCAATTGACTGCGTACGCGCTCGGTCCGGTCATTTAAAAATTTCCGCACAGGGGCATACATCACCTTGGTGAGTATTAGACCGAGAATCAGAAGGGGTACCAAATTGGCCAAGGTAGAAATAACCGTGGCTAGGTCAAAGTCAATAATCCGCCCAGCGGGCATATCCAGCAGAAAAAATAATCCGTTCATGCTATGCGAGATATTGGATAAAGTTATTTAGAATCGGATTGGGGAAGAGAATAATAATGGCAACAACAAGGCCGTAAATACCGGCAGTTTCCGCCATCGCAAGGCTGGCAAACATAGCTGTTGTGATAGGGCCGCGAGCCTCAGGCTGACGGGCGATACCGTCGATAGCGGCACAGGCAATTTTGGCCTGGGCAAAGGTAGTCAAAAAGCCGTTAAAAATGGCGGCGGTGGCCGTAATATAGGCAACTGCCATTACAAATGCTACTGGGTTCATTGTGTTCCTCCTTATTATTGAAAATGTCAGCATCCTAGATTTTACTGGATTGCTTCGTCGCTATGCTCCTCGCAATGACGGGGAATCCCTGTCATTACGAGCACAGCGCAGCAATCCAGTTACATTGCTGCTAACATTATCTATTCTTAGTCTTCTGACGTGGCAAGCCCCAAATAAGTGAGGCTAAGCACCGTAAATACAAAAGCCTGCAACGCTCCGGAAATCACATCAAAGTACGCGTGAAGCACTACAGGTAAAAACATCGCAACTACCGTAGGGGTAAGAGCATACACCAAGCTCACCAAAATCATACCCCCAAGAACATTGCCAAAAAGACGAAAACTTAAAGAAATAGGCCGTGACAGTTCCCCCAAAATATTTATGGGAAGAAACAGAAAAAACGGTTTAAGGAATTTCTTAAAATATTCCCCCCGCCGGTACCAAATCCCCACTGCCTGCATCAATAAAATAGAAACCAACGCCAAGCCAAGAGGCACAGTCCAATCAGCGGTAGGCGGCCTAACAAACCATATAACTCCGCTCATATTCGAAATAAGCAAAAAGGAAAAAACCGTAAAAAACCATCCACCAACCCAGCTAAGCTTAGCTCCGGCACTCCCCGCAACAAAATTTTCAAAAGTCTCGACGGCAAGCTCAATAAAATTCTGAAATCCAGTAGGCACCTCTTGAAACTTACGTAGTTTAATGCGCACCACAATAGCAAAGGCGATAAGGACCAGCATGATACCACCCAATGCCAGAGTGGTATCGGTAATCCAAAGCTCAAAAGAGCCGATATTTATGACCCAATGGGTGTTTATATCGAAGTTAATCATTCAGATTAAACCCTTTCGGTGGTTTAATTTTGCCGTCATTCCGGGCTTGACCCGAAGTCCCCCCTCCTTGCCTTAGTAGAGGGAATCCCGGGGCAAGCCCGGGATGACACAAGCTTTGTTACTTTTGGTTTTGATGATTTTGGCAAAAGCGGTCGTTGGTTTTTTGAAGTTTTTTACTCTTTTACCTCATCATCTTCGCTTATACTCGCTATTTCATCTATCACAACATCTATGATATTAGCATCATTAACCGGCACAGATACTTTGCCTTCATCTTTGATAAAAAACCTGAGGGCATAGCTAGCTATAGGCATTGCCAACAGCCCAAGGGCAGCCCCAAAAAACACCATCAAAGGTTCATCACCGGAAAGAAAATATGCTGCCACAAGTACAACACCCGTAAGCAAAAACCTTAGCATATACATACCGCCAGTATAGGCAGAAATCCCATGCTCCATAGTAGTAGCCTTGTCCACAGCCCGCTTTAAAAGCAACACCTTGACAATATTAAGACCGCAAGCCAGCAAGATTCCAAAACCGAACTCCACTGCCAGAAATGACCGCAAAAAAACAGCCCCACCCACAACCATGAGTAAGGAGGCGCATACAATCACAATAATCATTTTGTTGGCATACTTAGAAAGGGTGGATTCCATGTTCACTCTCCGCCGACATCCAGTTTTGCCTCCCCCCGACTTCGGTAGGGGGAAGCATCTAGGTTTTATTATTACTCTCCGCCTATTCGCTTAAACAATTCAAATATCATTTTAAAGGCTGCCGCAACACCCAATAGGGAAAAAATCAAGATAAGCCATGGCGATGTCCCAAGCCAACGGTCAAGCAACCATCCAAAGAAAACTCCGAGTCCAACGCATGAGGCAATAGTCACACCCATGGTGGTAACCAACGAAAGTGCGCGATAAATCGCCTTAAGTTCTTCCTTGGTAAGTTTTGGCATAAGAACATCCTCGACCGCTTAGCATAAAGATTCTGTTAACATACATACCTATGTTACAATACCTGTCAAATAAGGCATATAAAGAACCCGTTAAGACTATGCGAAATTCCGGTTTTGATGATAAGGATTTGTATTGAAATTACTATAAAGGCGGTCACAAATGAAAGAAAAGAAAACTATCCTAGTGGCGTTTAGGCGCAAAGCTGAGTCTGACAACGCAAAGGAAATCCTTACCCGGCAATCCTATAATGTATTGGTGACAAATACTGCCAAGGGGATAACCAATATCCTAGACCAGCGTCTGCCTCACTTACTGCTAGTGGACATGCATCTACCAGGAAGAGGCGGACTTAGCCTTATAAGAAGCTTACGAAAATTCTGCGAAGCTCCACTAATCGTATTGTCCGAATCCAATGATGAGAACAACATCGTAAAAGCATTGGATGCCGGGGCATCTGATGTGCTGGATATCCCATTTGGCCGCTCAGAGCATCTTGCCCGTATTCGAGCGGCACTTCGCAGCAGCAATGTTTTCTTGAAAAAAGAGGAAATTTTCTCTATTGGCGGACTAACTCTGAACTATGCCACCCGCTCTGTTGAGATTGCGGGTGCACCTATTCACCTTACACCTATTGAGTTTCGTATCTTGGCGCTGCTTACAATAAACCCAGGCAAGGTTATGACCTATGAGCAGATTATTAACGAAATTTGGGGACCCTATAACAGTGACAACTTAGTGCTTAGGGTTAACATGGCCAATATTCGCCGAAAAATAGAAGTAAATCCAGCCGAGCCAAGATATGTAGTTACAGAAGTTGGTATTGGATATCGGTTAATTTCTTGACATAGCTAATGATTGATGGTTATATTCGCCTATCGTACCCATATTTTTATTCCACCGCCGTGCGGCATTAGGAGTGATTCTCATTTCTTCTGTAAAATCTCTTTGGCAATCCTTTATTAAGTTTCTCAAAGAAATGCCCCCTAGATTAATAAAAAAGACCATATTCGTCGCCGCAACAATAACCGGTGGAGCCCTTGTTCTGGCTATCGCAGGGGTAATTACATTATTGGTCGTAGATGGCCGCTCGGCAGCACCTCCTGGTGGTTTTGAGCCGCATCACAACATTCCAATAGCCAGTGAATACGATGATACTGAGTCAGAGAGCATATCCGAAGATATACTAATCGAAGAGGAAGATATCATCGAAGCAGATGATGGCGGAGTACTACGCCCTCCTGCACGCACAAATTTCCTATTGGTAGGGATAGATGACCATAATCTTGCTGATGCCATTATTGTAGGCTGTTTTTACCGGGATACGGGTGATATCAAATTGATGGCAATACCACGGGATATGTATACCCGCCTACCTACCCATAGGCTGGAGCAAATGCGGGCTGAGGGCCTGCGTCCCCCGACCTTTATGAAAATCAACGCAGTAAGAACCCATGGCGGGCGCAACGGCATGTATTATCTGAAAAGCCAGCTAGGTGAGATGCTGGGCGTCGAGTTTCACTATTATGCAGAAGTGCATATGGATGCCTTTAGCCGGATAGTTGATGCATTCGACGGCGTGTGGTTTGACGTGCCTGTGCCAATGGTTTTTAGGCCTTATGCGGACCAAGCACCCGTAATAAATTTGTCGCCAGGCTGGCAGCGGTTGGATGGAGAAACTGCGTTACAACTGGTACGCTTCCGAGGCTTTCCCACAGGAGACATTGCCCGCAACGAGTCTCAAATAGATTTTATGGTAGCAATGATGAGTCAAATGCTTACTCGAGATGCTTTTTTATCGGAACCACTGACCCTTATAAATATCGTCCTCAACGATGTAAACTCCAACATCGGCCTCAATGTCGTGAGATATATTCCATATATACGACATATGAGCAGTGAGCGCATTACTACTTTTACTATGCCCGGTCGTGGCGCATATGTCGGTGGGATTTCGTGGTTTTTACCGGATGCAGGACGTGTGCCTGATATGATAAATCAAGTTTTCTATGCAAATCCAGCAGGGAACGATGAGGAAGAATAGACTATGAATATTCCTCAGATTTCTTTAAATAAGGACAGTACAACTCCATTATATAGGCAGTTAAGCGCAGCTTTACAAGAGCTTATAAACCAGGGCAAACTTGCTCCCGATGCAAAACTTCCGTCAATTAGACAACTGGCTCGGGCCTTGGATGTCAATACCACAACTGTTGTCAGCACTTATAAGCTTCTGGAGCAGGAGCTATGGGTTTACTCAATTATAGGAAGCGGAACCTTTGTGGCACCCATTGTCCGCAAACCCGAAATGCCGGTGATTCCCACCCATAACGAGAATTATATTAATTTTGCGGAAACCGTAACAGATGCCGCACTTTTTCCTGTTACAGCGTTTAAGCGAGCCTTCGAGGCTGTCTTAGACAGAGATGGCGGCGAGGCATTTAAGTTTGGTGACAGCCTGGGGCTTAAACCTCTGAGGGAAAGCCTTAGCATACTTCTTGAGAATGCAAATGCTGATAATATTCAGGTTATAGCCGAAGCACAGCAGGGATTAGAGACTGTGGCTAAGGAGCTCTTGTCCCCTGGGGATACTGTGTTTGTAGAAGGCTATACCACTGGATTGGCGGTAGGGGCCTTTTTTTCTAGAGGTGCTCGGGTAATAGAAATGCCTATGAACATTGATGGACCGGATTTTATTGCAGTGGAAGCTATGGGGAAAAAGTACAAACCCAAGCTGATATATGTAATGCCAAATTTCCAAACCCCGACAGGGATAACCTATTCCGAAGAAAGCAAAATCCACCTGCTTGAGCTGGCCCAAAGTACAGGTGCATATATCCTAGAAGATGACCAGCTAAGTGACCTATACTATGATGGCAAAAAAAGAACCCCCTTAAAAGCATTGGATGCCGCTGGGAGGGTTATTTATATCAAAAGTTTCGCCAGGACCGTCATGCCAGGCATTGGATTTATGGTCTTCCCTGAGGGATTTGCAAAAGTAGAAACCACTGTGTCCGGATATATCCAACGGGGGTTCGACTTATTCTTGCGTAGCGGTGCATATGAGCTTCATCTTGCTAATTTGCGTTCCGTTTACGGACGGCGTTATCAAAAATTAGAAGCCGCGGCAAAGACTTATTTATCCCATCTAGCTGACTTCCAAATGCCAGGAGGCGGGCTTAGTCTGTGGATTACCCCAAGGAATAATAACATCGACTATATCAATGGATTTTTGCAACGGGGAGTAGTAGTATCCCCAGGACGGCTGTTTTCGAAGGATGGGGCTGGCTTTAGGATTAGCTTTGCCGGGGTGAAAGAGGAGAAGATTGCTGAGGGAATTGGGATTATTGCAGCGGTTTTGGGAGGAGAATAAAGTGACCCGTATATTTTTCGCTCGACTACTTATCCTTGCTGCATTATTGCTTTTAGTGTCTTGCGGAAATTCTTCAGAATATAAACATATATATCCTGAGTTGGCAGATAATCATTTAGGATATGCAATCCATCCCCATGAGTATCCAACTGAGCCTGATGCCTCTAACCATATTGAGGAATATCATGAGTCGGGCTATAGGTTATTCTATATCGAGGGACCATCATCACCTCGCCCACGCACAGTCCATAAATCTAGGGACTGCATAATTTACAGACAGATAACAGGGAGGATCGTATCCATCGAAGGCCTTGTAATAGATGGCGCAATTCATCCAGATGTAGACTGGCTCGAAATACAGATAGAAGACTGCAACGGCACACCCATAACCGTAATAGTTACAAGATGGACGGTAGTACCATTTGATAGCCTATGGGTTGGAGAAACCATAACTGCATTCGTATCTACCGATACTGCAAGGCTTTCACAGGCGTTTCCAATTTATATTGCGTCGGTGCTTGTGGCAGATGCCCCGGAGGGAATCGGCGTATATGTAGGGTATTTTGGACCTATAGAAACTCATATTGAGCGGCGTGGTGATAGTTTTATTTTTTATCGTTTTGCTGATGGATTATATGATTTTACATGTAGTGATGGCATTACCCGCAAAACAGACAATAATACTATTTTTGCATATAACCGCATTGAGTTACTTGGCAATCCACTCTCAGATGTTAGTGATGGGCTTGTTTTCATCTATAATATACCGGCTTATGAAACCGATGAGCCTATAATAATAACGGAAATTCATAGAATTGCAGATTCAGCTTATGACTGGCGGCGAGGGCGGGAATATGCAGACTTCCACCTTCCGGAGTTTTTTTCATTCTCAGACTTTGAAGTACTCGATATGCCAATATTCCTGCAACAGGAGTTGTTCATCCCCTCCACCCCGCCAATATTGCACCATGATGGGATTACAGTCATGATTCCCTTTATGTCCATAGGAAGGGAATGGCCGTTTCGATTCTTAGGTGTATCAGCCTCATTGGGTGATAGTGGGTTATGGTTTGGCACAGTAGGCGGCGGTAGCGGTGAAACCGCACAAATGTTGGTAGGCGGGATTCATGCAGGGGGAACCGGGCTCTCTGTTGGCTTTAAATCTCCCACCCTCCTTGTGGATGGAGTAATTTATGCTCCTTTGATTGAATTTTTTGCCGGTGTAAGCCCGGCACTGATGACAGATGCATTTATATACAATAACGAAATTCACATTGTATTCCGTGGCTGGTGTTTCTTGCATGGATATTCCTCACGTGCAGGATGGAGCGGCTTAACAGAGAGACCAATAACCATAGACGTATCCCAGCTACCCATTTATGTAAACGGTGAGGGAATTAGAACATCACCCCCGTTCCTAGCTGATTGTGGATACAACATAATGCTACCCGTCAAACCACTGGTAGAGGCGTTAGGTTATATTATAACAGTTACATCATGTGGTGAGGCTATAATACTTGAAGGCAGAGTTAATCCAATAAAAATCACAAGCTGGGGCACAGAAGTGGAAGAGTTTTATGGATTAGAATTAGAACAAGGGGGGATTCGCTGGATAGATACCCCCCTTACCTGGGTCGATGATGAATTGTATGCCTCATATTGGTGTCTGTTTAGAGATATATTAAGGCTTGGCGGCTTTGCAAGTGAAAGTCGTATCGAACTTTTTCATATAGACTTTCACTGTAAATGGAGCTGATAATCCTTCGAATTATTTTGTTATAACAGCAGTCCGAGTCGTCCTATCCCAATTTACCTCTACACCAAGAAACTCAGCGAAAAACCTAATAGGCACAAAGGTTCTGCCACCCCGAAGTATTGGTGATACATCCAAACGGATAATTTCCTCATAGCCGTCGGCGCATACAATCACCACTTCGGGCTCGTTAATAATCATAATTGCTCGACTGCCATCCGGATGATGGAGGGTAACGGTGCGAGTCCTGGGATGCCAGTCTACCTCCACATAAAGTGCTTCTGCAATTGCACCAACGGGGCTAAGCATTGTACCGCCGACAATAAAAGATGCTACAGGGGATTCTAAGACTACACCATCTATTACAATCGTAGGATTGCGCTCAATCTCCCTTAAAACATTGCTAAAATGCTCATCCAGCCATGTGGCCCTTCTTTCAAGCCAATCAACCAAGTGCTCTACCTGGCCTTCGAATGTCAATATGTCAACAATTTCTTGGGGTTCCTGCCAAAGGCGGGTTCCCATAATCTGATGCCGCTCGAAATTGCGTTCAAAATCAGCGGCAAACTGGGAAGCAACCTCTTCGATGTGGCGGATTGTCTGATAGACCTCGTTTCCACTGATTTCCTGCCATCTCTCTGCTACAATTGTAGCAAGTTGGGGGATTTGCATTGCTTCCCTAAACCAGTAATTACGGGTTGCGGCAGTTAGTCCATATGGGCTATATCCTTGTTCGATTTCCGTTGCCCATCGTCCCTCGGCCATGTAGTAGGAGTTGCCTGCCCCTATATCAAAGTCCCATAGAGGGCCCATGACCAATCTGCGCTCTTCCCCCTGCCCCCGGATTGTCATAAACACACTGGACCAACCCACATCAGGATTTTTGACAAACTCCTGAACAAGAAAAAAATCCACAAATGACGGAATATCTATTAGATTTTCTATAGCACGAAAATTGCCGCTTCGTATGGCGTGGCTTACCCGGGATAAATAATCATATACATATGCAATGTGAGCATCGGTGCTTAAATCGTCATCAGGGAAACGTATCTCATAAGGATAGCCGTTAACCCTTACCCAGGAAATCCATTCTTCATCCGGTTCGTAGCGCAGTCTACCATCCATTTCTAGCATGTACTCGCTTATTTCCGGATTCGGGTCGAGTACTAAAGGTGTGCGTCCTATATCTAGATTACGTTCATCCGTTAGCTGGTATACACCAACATATTCCCCGTTAACATACAAATGAATAAAATTGCTTCGAGGAGTATTATCCAGTCCAGATAACAATGACCCAAGGTGAAGAGCCGTATGATTCCTCAGTAGTGACCGGTCAAAATGATTGGCAAGGAGTATCCAATCCCTATGAGCCGTGCCTGAGTTAAGCAGCTCACGAGGTGGTGTAAACCGCAGCCGTAAGGGCCGCTTTTCTTCCCCAAACCACCAAGTTGAGTTGCCCCGCCCTCGGATGCGTACAGCTACATCACTAAAGGAAAATCCCTCGATTTCACTTTCCAGTGTAAGAGTACCATCGTGCCACTCCTCCCTTTCCATGGTGAAGGGGTCATTTTCTGATGTAATTCTCATCACAGAAAATCCTATGTCCAATGCACTTTCCCTTTCCCTTGCGAGTACCGGCATTGAAAACATTAGCATTGAAATAAGTGAAACCACCACAGATGATACTATAAAACGACGTTTCATAATAAAACCTCCCGTCCATTATAAAAAAGCACCATAGAGTAAGATAAACTCTATAGTGCCCCAAAAATACATTTAATAAAACTGTCAGTCAAGGTGTCCACGCAATTTTAATGCGTCACTAGCTCCTTGCCAGCCGAAACGACTGAATTTCCTCGCCTTTCCATATTTCGCCTGGCCGCACTCAGCATCAATTTTATCCTATTTAGCTGATTAACCTCACTGGCTCCTGGGTCATAGTCCACTGCCACCACATTGGAATCGGGGTACATATTATGCAGGGCTTTTATTATCCCCTTGCCCGTAACATGATTGGGCAAACAAGCGAAGGGTTGCGTACATACTATATTGGGTACGCCGGAGTGGATTAGTTCAACCATTTCCGCAGTCAAAAACCACCCTTCCCCGGTTACATTACCCAATGAAACTATCGGACTTGCCAATTCTCCCATTTTATCTATGGGAACCGGGGCGTGGAAACGCTTACTCGCTGTCAAGGCCTTACGCATGGGCTTGCGGTAGTTTTCTATAAAGCGGATTGCCATGTTTCCTGCAAATTTGGCCTTTTTTGAGCCACCCAAGTATCTGTGTTTAAAGTTGACGTTATAGGCTCCGTATAGGAAGAAATCTATCAGGTCGGGGACTACTGCCTCAGCACCCTCATTTTCTAGTAGGTTAACAATGTCATTGTTGGCGGTAGGATGGTATTTCACCAGGATTTCACCGACAACCCCTACCCTAGGCAGCACAATATCTCTCAAGGGCAGATTGTCAAACTCTTTCACAATTGCGCTGATATTACGCTTAAACTCCCGGCGGCGGGCTTTTTTTACTGCCTCTTTGCATATGGCATTCCACTTATCAAAGAGGGCATTGGCAGAGCCCGGCTCTACTTCATATGGCCGCACACGGTACAGGACCCGCATTAGCAAGTCTCCGTACAGCATAGCCTGGACTGCTTTATTGAGCATAGAAAAATTGAGCTTAAAGCCCGGATTTTTCTCAAGCCCTCCTGCGCTTATGGAAATTACAGGAATATGTCCCATCCCTGCCTTGGCCAGGGCCTTGCGGAAGAATCCCATATAATTGGATGCCCGGCAGCCCCCACCGGTTTGGGACATCATTACGGAAACATTGTTAAGGTCATATTCACCAGAAAGGAGAGCCTTCATTACCTGTCCGACGGCGATAAGTGCGGGGTAGCATGCGTCATTGTTTACATATTTCAGACCGACATCAATGCTCTCCTTGTCCATTGCCGGCATGATGGCCAGATTATAACCACTGGCCTGGAACGCCGGCCTGATTATATCAAAGTGGATTGGTGCCATCTGGGGAGCCAGAATGGTATGTTTTTCTCGCATTTCCTTTGTAAACTCTACACGAGGGGCTCGTGGTTTGGGGGTACGGGTTACAATTCCCCGTTCACGCCTTTCAGATAGAGCCGCAAAGAGGGAGCGTATTCTTATTCTGGCAGAGCCTAAGTTGCTGACTTCATCAATTTTTATTAAGGTGAAAATCTTACCGGCTGCTTCCAATATCTCTTGAACTTCATCGGCGGTAACAGCGTCAAGGCCACAACCGAATGAGTTGAGCTGAATGAGTTCAATATCTTCCCGTGTGCGTACCCAGTACGCCGCAGCATATAACCTAGAATGATATGCCCATTGGTCACGGACACCCAAGGGACGCTCCACAGTTCCCAAGTGGGCAACCGCATCTTCGCTTAGTACAGCGATTCCATAGGTGTTTATCAGCTCCGATATACCATGATTAATCTCCGGGTCTATATGATAGGGACGTCCCGCCAGCACAACACCGCCCAGACCGTTTACACCGATATATTCTATGGCGGCCTCCCCCATTTTACGGACATCGGCGTGGTAATTTGCCTGTTCTTCCAGAGCCTTGCGGGTTGCGGCACGTACATCCTGCGCGGGGATGTGGGGGAACTCCTCCACTAGCCGTGCTTCTAATGTCACAGGGTCATCCAAATTGAAGAAGGGATTATGAAAACGGATTCCATGCTCTGCAATTTCTTCCATGTTGTTTTTTATGTTTTCTGGATATGAGGTGACAATGGGGCAGTTGAAATTCATATCCGCTCCAGGGACACAGGTCTGCTCCAGTGGAATCGAAGGATAGAAAATATACTTCACCCCTGTATTTATCAGAGCCATAATATGCCCGTGAGCCAGCTTGGCAGGATAGCATTCCGACTCACTGGGGATGGATTCAATGCCTAGTTCATAAAGTGCTCGGGATGAGCGTGGAGAAAGCTCTACCCGATACCCTAACTCAGTGAAAAATGTAAACCATAATGGATAGCTTTCATACATGTTCATGACCCGAGGCAGGCCTACTATGCCCTGAGGGGCATTTTTTTCCTCCAGTGAGGTATATGAGAATAGACGATTGTATTTTTCTTCGTATAGGTTTGGGATTTTTTCGGATTTGGCCTCGGTTTTGCCTATGCCTTTTTCGCAGCGGTTACCAGAAATAAATCGCTTGCTCTCACCCATGGTCTCGAATCGGTTTACCGTAAGCAGACAGTTGTTTTCGCAAGCTTTGCAGCGGGTATGTGTTGTAGACACCGCCAATCCATTAAGGGCTTCATGACTCAGCAGAGTCGTTTTCCTACCGGGGCGATAGCGGCCCTTTGCCAATAATGCCGCGCCATATGCACCCATCAGCCCTGCTATATCCGGACGAATGGCTTCTCGTTCCGCCACTAGTTCAAAGGCTCGCAGTACGGCATCATTGTAAAAGGTGCCCCCTTGTACAACAATACGCTTGCCAAGCTGGGAGGGATCAGTGATTTTTATAACCTTAAGGAGGGCATTTTTTATTACGGAATATGCAAGTCCAGCTGATATATCAGAAACAGAGGCCCCTTCTTTTTGGGCCTGCTTTACACGGGAATTCATGAAAACCGTACAGCGGGAACCTAAATCTACCGGATTTTCCGCAAAAAGCGAGCCTGAGGCAAATTTCTCTATTGGTAAATCCAATGACCGGGCAAAGGTCTCGAGGAAAGAACCGCAGCCGGCAGAACAGGCCTCATTAAGGAGCACCGTATCAATGATACCGTTTCTTACCCTCAGGCATTTCATATCCTGACCGCCGATATCCAAAATAAAATCCACATCCGGGTCAAAAAACGCCGCCGCCTTGTAATGGGCCACGGTTTCGATTTCACCCATATCAGCACCGAGGGCGGACATAAGCAAAGCCTCGCCATAGCCGGTAACGCAGCTATACCGCAAATTTGCACCTGGTGGCAGCAAGGAGTAAACTTCAATCAGGGCCTGCCTTGCAACTTGCAAAGGATTACCTTCGTTATTGGAATAGAATGTATGGAGCAAGGAGCCATCCTCGGCAATAACCACGGCCTTGGTCGTAGTAGAGCCCGCATCCAAGCCAAAGAAGCAATCGCCCTCGTATGTGGCCAGGTCTGTTCTTGGGACGGTGTATTTATTATGCCGCTCTTGGAAGTCTGCATATTCATCCTGGCTTTCAAACAGGGATTTCAGCCTCGCGATTTCCATTGGCAATTCTTGCTCACCATCTAGGTTAGTAATAAGAGCGTTCGCGTCCATTTCCGCGCCCTCGTCGACAGCACGATATGCCGCCCCAAGAGCCGCAAAAAGATGTGAATCCTCTGGAGTAATTACCTGGTGGTCGGCAAGCTTGAGCACATCAACAAACCGGGCTCGTAATTCCGAAAGAAAATGCAAAGGCCCCCCTAGGAACGCAATATTCCCGCGGATAGGCTTACCGCAGGCAAGACCACTAATTATCTGGCTGACAATGGCTTGGAAAATAGACACAGCCAAATCTGGCCGGGCGGTGCCTTCATTTATCAACGGCTGCAAATCACTCTTGGCAAACACACCGCAGCGGGCCGCAATCGGATATATCACTTGAAAATCCTTTGCAAGCTCATTGAGGCCCATAGCATCAGTGTCAAGCAAGGTTGCCATTTGATCGATAAAGGAGCCTGTCCCACCGGCGCAGATGCCGTTCATCCGTTGTTCTATTGTATTAGTAAAATAAATTATCTTGGCATCTTCTCCACCGATTTCTATTGCAACATTCGTGTGAGGCGCATTTTTTGCAATGGCGTCGGATACGGCAATAACTTCTTGGACAAAGGGTACCCCTACCCAGTTTGCAAGAGAAAGACCGCCGGAACCGGTAATCATTGCCTTGAAATTAAATTCCCCAAGCTCCGCTCGAGCTTCCCGTACCATTTCTAGTAAGGTTTCTTTTATATTGGAATGATGTCGGCGGTACCTGGCAAAAATATTGGCTCCATCCGTGTTGATTATTGCCAATTTGATTGTGGTAGAGCCAATATCTATCCCTAAATTGTATGTAGTCATAGAAGTTCCCCCTTCTTTATAGGGGCTATGCCCCTCTCCATATGCAACGTTTCCTATTATATCGTTTTTAACTTTGGCGTAAAGCGGTAAATACTGAATTTTGTAGTATTATGTAGCAATAGTAATATTGCACAAAAAACCCATATGACGTCATATGGATTTTTTGTGAGAAACTTACAAAATATACTTTTTCGACGCAAAACAGGATAAACCCCGCATTTTCATTGACACTCCTGCTGAAACAAACTAGAATAATGTCGAGCTATATTTACAAATGACGATACTGCATGGAAATAGCAATCATAGGGGCGGCCCTGCCGCCCCCATGATGCACCTTCATGCATACTAAGGGGGAACATGCAAGTGAGCGATCAATATTTTGGCTACGAACGTGATGAAAGGCGTCGAGATTCTGACCATGCCGAATATGACAATATGGATGTCGGCACCAATGAAATGGCGCGGAATGCAGTGGAGCGCTTTTTGGAATCCGAAACCAGCGAATATATAGCAGGGTATGAAAGCAGGCGCAGAGAAAGGCCCGCAAGATTGGAGCGGGAAAAAAGAGCACCTAGGGCTGTGAGCTCCTCTTATGTGGAGTCCCAGGATGATGCTTGGCACTCTTCCTCTCCTGCATATGACGGCGACGACGAGTTTATGACCCAACTGGCCAATATCCGCAGAGATAGGCCCCGCAGAGACACAGAGCATACCCCAACACCCAAACCGGCGGTACGAGTCAAGGAAGAACATCACCACACCCCTGCCATGACGGAGTGGACAGATTCTGACGTGGATTGGCCTCAGCCTGAGGAGGATACTTACCGCTATAGACCTCTAGGGGAGGAAGCTGTTATTTCCCCAAGGGAAGCATATATTAAAGAGCCCCGTCCTAGGGGTACCGTACCAGTCCATCGCCGTGAACCTGTCCGTTCGGATAGTGGTGGGGACGGACCAAACCCGCTCAGGCTTATGCTTGCATTTATGTTTGTGGGCGTGTTGATTCTGATGGCCGTTCTAGCTCTTAACAATAGAAATCTACGACGAGATATAGACACATACAGAGCTCAAGCCACAAGAGTCGATGACAATGCCGTTGAGCTGCAGCAAGCAAACCTTACAATTCTTGAATATCGTGAAACCATAGATGAATACAGGACCCGACTGGAACAGCAGAGCTCACAGCTCAATGCCTTGGGCCATGAGCAACCGGAAGAAAGCAATCCCCCAATGGAAGAAGACGCTACTCACAGCCCTCCTTCGTCAGAAACATCGACAGCCGTTGAGCCTACCCCACCGCCTGCGCCTGAGCAGGTAATCCATGTAATTGTATCGGGAGATACTCTCAGCCGCATAGCCAATCGGCATTATGGCAGCTCTGCTCAATTCTATATAGATAAAATTGCAGCCGCCAATAATATAACCAACCCTGCTTTAATCCAACTTGGGGATGAGCTTATTATCCCGCCGCGGGAATAATCATGTACCACTTCGCATAAATTAAACAAGCGGGCCTGTTCGCAAATTTGAACAGGCCTAAAATATATCTTGAATGAGGCGCATATGGATTATGAAAAAATGTCTTTAGTAAAGCTTAAGGAACTGGCCAAGGAGCTGGGCCTTAAAAATGTTTCACGAACGGCAAAGGGGGATTTGGTTGCCCTTATAACAGAGCATGAGAAGAAGATAATCCCACTGAAAGAAGAAAGAACTGAGGATACACCAAAAAAAAGAGGCCGTCCCAAGAAAACAGTCGATGATACCAAGGAAATAGCAAAAAAAAGAGCGGGCAGGCCTAAAAAAACCGAAGCTCCACCTGAAGAAACACCAGCCGATTTACCTGAAATCAAGATTATCACCGATCATTACCCTCTTTCACCGGATACAACATCAATATCCCCTCCAATCAACGAAACTATCAATGAAATCGAACCACCTCCAATCGAATCTCTCGAACCAAAATCAGAAGAATCCCCTGAAATCGAAGTAACATCATCTCCCCCACCCCAACAAGAGCCTAAAACCGCAGAGGGTATATTAGAAATCTTACCCGACGGCTATGGCTTTCTTAGGGCGGATAATTTCCTACCCGGCTCTGGGGATACGTACATCGCACCCGCTCAAATCAGACGTTTTAATCTGCGTACCGGGGACCTGGTATGCGGGATTATACGCCAGGCCGGGACAGATAAGTTCAACGCAATATCATATATTCAGCATGTAAACGGTGACCCGCCATATACTGCCACCCGCCGCCCACATTTTGAATATCTTACCCCCATTTTCCCAACAGCGCGCATAACATTGGAAACATCAGGCCAATCCTCCCGTCATATGCTGGCACCCAGGATTATTGACCTCCTTTCCCCTGTGGGTTTTGGGCAGAGGGGGATGATTGTCTCCCCTCCAAAGGCAGGCAAGACCGTGCTGCTAAAGCAGATTGCCAATGCCATAACTCATAACCATCCTGATGTTCACCTGATAGTATTGCTAATCGACGAACGCCCCGAGGAAGTCACAGACATGGAGCGGTCGATTTTAGGGAAGCATTGCACCGTGGTTTCATCAACCTTTGATGAGCAGCCAGAAAATCATAAGCGGCTGGCAGAAATGGTACTTGAGCGAGCCAAGCGGCTGGTGGAGCAAAAAAAGGACCTCGTGATACTAATGGATTCTATAACAAGGCTGGGCCGGGCATACAATCTTACCATCCCGGCAGGAGGTCGGACACTTTCTGGCGGTCTTGACCCTGCTGCACTGTATATGCCAAAAAAATTCTTTGGAGCAGCGCGCAATATCGAAGAGGGTGGTTCCCTTACAGTCCTAGCAACGGCTCTTGTGGATACAGGCAGCAAAATGGACGATGTAATTTTCGAAGAGTTTAAGGGAACGGGAAATATGGAATTGGTGCTGGATAGGCGCATGGCAGAGCGGCGGGTATTCCCGGCAATTGATATAATGAAATCCGGTACCAGGCGTGATGACTTGCTCCTTTCTTCCAGGGAGCTCGACGCAATGTATACCCTGCGGGAAATGAGCGGAAAGATATCCACGGCAGATTTTTCCGAGCAGGTGGCAGATATGATGCTCAAAACTGATGATAATAAAGATTTTGTTAATGGGTTTATGGAGGTTAGGAAGTACTAGATATAGGGGGGCTGGTCCTGCAGGGGAAAAGCAAAACAGACATCATGACGCGGGGCTGTCTTGCTAAGCAAAAACCATGAATATCTATGCAAAGCCTGTCATTGCGAGCAAAGCGAAGCAATCCAGAAGGTTTTATTTGCTGGATTGCTTCGTCGCTTCGCTCCTCGCAACGAC
>WQVF01000042.1 GCA_009781725.1 Defluviitaleaceae bacterium | reverse complement strand
GAGCGGTTATAAGAGTATATGTGAGTTTCTCCCAAAACAAAAAACGCCGCCAAGCCTGTAAATACAGGATATGGCGGCATATGGGAAGTTACGAGAAGTTAGTTAAAAATCACATTTTATATTGCCTGAATAATGAGCTAAAGTAATTAGGATGAAGATGTACGACATGGGCTGCGTCGGCAAGTTCTATATTTTCTGCGAAGTGCTTTTGTATATATGCCACAGAAGTTTTTATCGTTGTATCTTCACTGGCAATCTTTCTTTCTCGTACTTGTGAATGCAAGTATATTAAATCCCTTACGACAATGCTACGTAATCCGGATAAACTATGCCCATAGGCAAGGTTTTCTGCCAAGTCATGGCTCAACAGTCTTGCCTTACTAATGAACTCAATCATATCACCATTTTTTGCCATCATTTGATATACAAGACCAATCATATCAATACGGATTTGCTCCGGCTCTGCCCTGTCAATCCTATATCGGTCAAACAAGTTGTTTATCACTGTTACCAAGCTATCGACATCTTCACCACCTAATACCAAATTGCTAATTTCCTCGACAATTATCTTTGCTTCGGCAGGCAATGTATCTGTTTCATGTAAATCGTAAAAAGCATCCTTGAAATGGGATGTTAGATTATATGCCCTATCTATGCTAGCAAGATTATGCTGGCTCAACAGTTGATGGCCTTTCGAAGCCAAGTAATCTTTTAAGCGAGTTGGAATGTTTGCATCACGATTGTTTTTATATATAAGCATAACCACCCATGTTTTAATCTCCCCTTGTATGCTGAGAACATCTTCATGGGCAGAGCAAAACTGCTGTATTTCATGATAAAGCTCGAAGCTGCTATTTTTGTCTTGCAAATCATTTACGAGAAAAAATACATCACAGGGCATTTTATCGGTTATTTTTACCGTCTCAACAAAGTGCTCATATATATCATGGTATTCCGATTTCATTAGAAAAAGCCGTTCTATTACGCATTGCTCGGGGTATAGTGTACTCAACCCCTCTGGCCTTATTATTGTTGAACTTCCAGCAAAATAGGATAACGCTTCCCACATCTTGTCTTTTTTGATAGGTTTTAGCAGATAATCATAAGCACCATACTTCATTGCCTCCCGTACATATTTATAGTCTTGATGACCACTGATTACCAATATGTTAGGGCAGATTTTTTCTTTCGAGAGTGCTTTGATTAATGCAACACCGGAAATCCCCGGCATTTTTATATCCGTAATCAGAATATCCGGGGCATTTGATATACATTTGCGATAGGCGTCCCTGCCATCTAGGGATTCCATAATGCTGCAATTATCACCAAAAAACTCCTCGGTCATCTTACGAATGCCTGAGCGGATAATCGGCTCATCCTCTGCTATCAATATTTGTATACTCACGCTAATCCACATTCCTTTCGCTTCGCTTATGCACAAATAGGCATGAAAGTTTATCGAGTGGGGGCGGCTACGCCGCCCCCACGCACTCCTTCTTTCATACTATCTCCTCACTATGGGGGAAAATAATACGCACCTCTGTGCCCTGCTTAGGCAAAGGATAGATGCTTATACCATAATCCCCTCCATGCAATAACTGAATCCGCCTGTGTACGTTATAAAGCCCCAAGTTGGAACCTGCATACATACCAGTAAGATTCCCGTTGATTTCCGCTGCTTTTTCTTTAGAAATACCAACACCGTTGTCAGACACTGTATAAACGGCTCTGTCACCGTCAACATATCCAGTTACATGAATTTTCAAAGGAGTTCCCGCTGTCTGGGTACCGTGACGTATTGCATTTTCTACAATAGGCTGAAACAGTAGTCTTATCGTAGCCTGCTCCAGCAATATCGGTTGCACAAACACGGTAATCTCCATGTTTGCCCCGGTGCGCAGCTTACATAGATTCGCGTAATAATCCAAGTACAAAAGTTCATCCTCAACCTTTACAGGTTCGCTTCCAGGGGCCACGCTATATTGGAGGATTTTCCCTAGATACTCTATCATTTGGATATTTTTTTCTTCCATTCGCAGCAGACAGTTCATACGTATGGTTTCTAATGTGTTGTAAAGAAAATGTGAGTTTATCTGGCCTCTGAGCATCTGTAGTTCCAATTTCTGCTCCGTTAACTTATGCTCGTACACTTCCGTTATAAGATTACCTAGCTTCCGCGACATTTGATTGTATGAATCAAGAAAACCTTGCAGTTCCCCTTCGATGCTTACATCTATTGTATGGCCAAACTCCCCTCGCTCTATTTGGGCAAATGCGCTTTCGAATATTTTAAGGGACTTAAACACCCCACGCATAATGACAGCCAAAATAATAGCAGCCCCAACCCCCAGAACACCCAGCATTATAGCAAGTACAAACCCACCGATGCCCCTGAATGCTTGCATGTAAATCCCATTATGAGAAATCTGGGTAATACTGATAATCTCCACGGGAGAATCATGCCGATAGTAAATCATTATACTATTGCCTCGTCTGTTAAACAGTATAAAATCGTAGGGTGAAGGGGTGTATATCGCAGCACGTGCTTCTTCTATGCAGAACTGGGCATTGCCAGTTACCAACTGCCCATTTAGGAACAGCGCGTATTGCTGGTCGGCAAAGAGTCTGTTGCTCTCGAAGCGGGCCATTGCAAAAGGGGTTTCCGCCACAACGGTAATTACCCCAAGCCGCCTCAAAGTCGTTGGGCAGATGATTTCTCGGCTTACTCGGATATTTCCGTTTTCTGCGCTTATATAGTAACCGCCTCGCATCTGTCTTGCTCCATCCATCCAGGATTCATAGGGATTGGTCATTGTAATAAAAAATGATTCCCTATCTGGGACCATAAAAACAGTGGGGCCATAATAGGATACAATCGCAGCTTCCCGTATGTTCTGCGAACGGGCAAGAGCCATCCTCCACACTCTAGCTGTGTTAGCAAATGAAATATTAATGTTTTCATAATGCTCCAATTCGAAAAGTAGTTGCTCTATGCTCAGCATAACCGCAGGTGTCTCAAGGCGTAGTGTGGAATCGCAAAGGTTCTTCATTTCATCAATCACAGCTCGGGTATCAGCCGCATTCCAAAGATTGAGATTGCGGTTATGCTCTGTAATGCGTAAAAGCACCTCGTTTTCGATTAGATTCGTGGTGAATACATACAAAAGAATAAACACAATAACCTGAGGAACAATGAAGAATGATAATTTGTATCTCAGTTTAAGTCTGTTAATCTTTTTTAGCATAATAAGCCCACCCCATGTCATATTGCACAAAACATCTTAAATAATGCAACTATATCTTATTAGTAGCGATTATAATCTGCATAATTTTCAGTATTATATTATATAAATTTATCAATTGCACGGTTGCAGATACCGACACCAATTAAAATCCTATCTGCCTGTCGCGGCAAAACCGCTTGAAACCCTTGCTTCGCGTTTCAAGCAGCCGCTCTGTCAGACAGGTTTTAATTTGAAATCGGTATGACCTGCAAATTTTACATGGAGGTGTTTGTATGAAACGCAAGGTAATTATCGCGGCACTTGTTACTGTTATTCTTCTATTGTTAGCCGCATGTGGCAATGGCGGCTCAGACAGCGGTAATCAAGATGCTACCGCAGAACCTGTGGAGCTTGAGTTTTTCCTAATCAAGGTTCAGGCCCTGGGAGTACATGAAGAAATGCAGCAACTCTTCAACGAAGAGCATCCAAATGTAACTGTCCGTTTTGTTGCCACACCGGATGCTGAAACCGCACTGTTTGCGAGAGTTGCGGCAGGGGATATCCCCGATATGATGAATACTTTCCCCGCAGAGCTGATTTACAGGAATATGATGGACGATGGGTTATTTGTGGATTTGACAGGGCATTCCATGCTTGGCAACATACAGCCGGCTGTTCTTGACCTTGCGGAGCACAACGGCAAACTGTATGCACTGCCCATAGCCTTGAGTTCATACGGTGTATTTTACAATCAGGACTTGTTTGCAGAGCATGGCCTGTCTGTGCCCACAACTTACGCAGATTTTCTCGCAGTTGCCGAAGCATTTGTGGATACGGATGTAACCCCGATTGTGTTTTTTGACCGCTCAGCCGGCCCTGTAGGCCAGATGATTGAAAGGGTTATGTCAATTTTGCATAACGACAGTGATACACTCTTCCGTGACATAGTCGAAGGCAGGGAAGATATTTGGGCAAGAAACGAAGTGCGGGCACTTGCCGAAACAATGCTGGAAATACGCCAGTTTGGACAACTTGATCAGATGGGGACAGATATCGACCAAGCTATGGCTGAGTTTGTTTCAGGCAGAGCTGCGATGATGATTGGCGGAACATGGCATACAACATTTTTCTTGGATGCAGATCCGCCCTTTGATTACTCAATGTTTCAATTTCCCAACCCACTTGGGCCTCAAGGCTTGCCAATTAACTTGGATACCTCACACAGTATTTATGTCAACGCTAGCTGCGTAGATAGTGCCTTAGCAAAGCTCGAATTCCTATCACGTACAGAAATTGCGCAAATGTACGCAGACGTAGAAGGCTCACCAAACATTGTTAATGGTGTCCAGTTTAACACCGTACCCCTGCGGGAAATCAACGATGATATGAATAACCCCAGCATGAATGTATTTATCACACCGGTAAACTTCTGGCCTCCGGGTATGCGTGCAAGATGGCAGGAATATGCCCAGCTACTGTTTATGGATCGTGATGTAGATGGGTTTATCCGCAATACCGAAGGGATGCTTCACGAGTTTTATGACTAATTCATTTGCCTCCCCTTTCATCAAAGGGGGGAGGCATACATAATAGTGGCCGTGCTTGAGAATGGATTTATCCATTCTCAAGTACGGTGACTAAATCATAAGCAGATATGCGTTACCAATCCGGGAGGGATAGATATGAAAATGAAACGAAAAAAAATCAACCTTGAACGGGAAGTTACATTTATCTGCTTTATAGTTCCTGCTGTTTTGCTATATGTTATGTACTTTATTGTACCCATGGTCACAGGGGTATTTTATAGCCTTACAGATTGGACAGGGCTTTCTCCAAATGCCAACTTCATTGGACTGGAAAATTATCGCAACCTATTTACAGACAGAGCCTTTAGACAGTCACTGTTTTTTAATACATGGTACGCATTGCTCCTTGTAATAATTGTTTTGTGCCTTTCTACAATGCTTGCCCTGTGCGTAAATGCAAAAATCAAAGGCAGGACATTTTTCCGGGGGATGCTCTTTTTCCCTGCTGTACTTAGTATGCTGACAATCGGTATGATTTTTGGCGAAATTTATACCCGCGCCATTCCTACTGCCGCAAGAGTGCTTAATATCGAATTTTTCCAGATAAGTGTCCTATCCCGTATGTCTACCGCACCCTTTGGGATATTGTTTGTTCATGTGTGGCAGGGGCTCGCTATCCCTACAGTTTTAGTACTTGCAGGCTTACAAACTATACCTGAAGAAATAATAGAATCTGCAGAGCTTGATGGTGCAGGCAAATGGAAACGCTTTACTCATATCACTATCCCCTTTTTGCTGCCTGTCCTTAGTGTGGTGCTAATCCTTACCCTGCGGGCAGGGATGACTATGTTTGACTATGCCATGGTTATGACAGAGGGGGGCCCTGCCGGGGCTACCCGTAGCCTCACCATGAATATTTACAATCTAGGATTCCAACAACTGAGATTTGGATATGCCATAGCCCAAGCAACAATGGTGTCAATTATCCTCATAGGAATATCGTTTTTACAAATCACCATCACCCAAAAAAGGAAGGTGTATTGATATGGTGCAACGCAAAAGTGCTAATATTCCCGTGTACATCATATTGGCAATTGCTGTTTTGCTGATATCTTTGCCTTTGTATATGTCATTGATTGTGGCATTCAAAACACCCTTGGAAAATATGCAAAGCTTTTTTGCTTTCCCTAACTCCTTGTATCTTGGTAATTTTAGGACAATTTTGTCTCGGCAGGGGTATTTTCGCTCATTGTTTAACAGCTTTTTTATTACGTCACTTTCTCTTTTGGGCATGGTGCTCTTATGGCCTGCCGCTGCTTATGCAATTGCACGCAAAATGGGTGAAAACCGGATATATAAATACCTGTACTTCTTTATTTTGCTAGGGATTTTTATCCCCTTCCAAGTGCGGATGGTGCCCCTGGTGCGGCTGGCAAACTCCCTCGGCCTTGCCAATGTCAACGGGATTATCGTATTATACATTGCAGGGTCTGTGGCGGAAGCGATATTCCTGTATGTAGCCTACATTCACACTATCCCGCCTGATTTAGAAGAAGCCGCCCGTATTGACGGTGCAACGACTCTACACACCTATGTGCGAATTATGCTCCCCCTTATGAAACCTATAATAGCAACAGTACTAATCAAAGATGCACTTTGGATTTGGAATGATTTTATGCTTGCCCTTCTGATGCTCAACCGCTCTATCAACTATTGGACATTGACTTTGTTTCAATACAATTTCAGATTCCAATTTTCATCGGATCCTACACTAATAATGACTTCCTTTGTGCTTGCAATGATTCCCGTTATGGTAGTCTACCTCTTTGCTCAGAAACATATAATTGGGGGGCTTATGTCTGGAGGAATTAAAGCATGATATGTAAATTGCTAGGCACTGCAGCTGCTGAAGGCATACCAGCGTTATTTTGCGAGTGTAATGTTTGTGATGATGCCGCCAAATATGGCAGCAAAAATATCCGGGGGCGAAGTGGTGCACTTATTAATGAAAAAATCTTAATCGACTTCCCACCAGATATATGGTCATACAAGGTGAAATATAACTTGGACCTTGCGGCAATCACTCATATATTTTTTACACACTCTCATTTGGATCATTTAGCCTCAGGGGAGCTGTGTTATTCACATAAAATGTACGCCAATCGTAAAAGCCCTGACGCACCACTTTATATTTATGGTAATGAAAAAGTACTTGATGTAATACGCGATGCTTTTATTTTTGATATGAGCTATGTGCCAGAAAACATAGTTCTAAATAAGATTTCGGCATTCGAAACAGTGGAAGCAGATGGTGTACGCGTTACGGCATTACCTGCCGTCCATGATCAACGGGAAGAATGCTTATTTTATCTGCTGGAGCAGGATAGAAAAGTATTAATTGCTTTTGATAGTGGGGAAATAAAAGATGAAGTCTACACATATCTGGCTGACAAACATTTGGATGCAGTAGTCCTGGATTGTACATTTGGAAATCTTGAACCGCGAAGGGGTGTTTCCCATATGTGCTTTAAGGATAATGTGCATGTAAAACAGCGGCTAATGAAACAAGGCTCCGCCACCGGGGAAACCACATTTATCTCTACACATTTTTCACACAATGGGCTTGTAAATTATATAGATTTTTCAACTATGGCTGAGGGGACATGTTTTGTCTCCGCCTATGACGGTATGTATGTATGAATAAGGATTTGCGTACCACTATTACCGGATATATTGGATCGTTGATGGGTGCATTTTTGTTTGTAATCGCGATTAACGTAATAATCGTGCCTCATCAACTATACAGCGGTACCCTTACAGGCGTAGCCCAAGTTATAGAATCCGTACTTACCACCCTCACACCTCTCACAATGCCTCAAAATATCAACCTTACGGGTATTATATTGCTCCTGCTCAATATCCCACTACTGATTATGGTGCTAAGGGTAACAAATCGCAATTTTCCTGTTAAGTCAATAATAAATGTTATTTTTATGACCTTGTCAATGTCCTTTGTGCCTATCCCCGATGCACCGATTATTTATGACCCACTTGCTGCGGCAATTGCAGGAGGTGCGCTAGCAGGGTTTGGGGCAGGGTTTACTCTGCGTAGCGGCGGTTCAGGAGGCGGGTCAGATCTTATTGGTGTATATGCATCCGTAAAATACCCTAATTTCACGGTGGGCAAGGTTGCGCTTATTATCAGTGTTTTTGTATATGGATATAGTATGTTTCGTTATGACCTAAACACCGTTATATATTCGGCACTGTTTACTTTTGTTTACGCATTTGCGTTAGACCACACTCACTACCAAAACATAAAGACCAGCGCACTTATATTTACAACAAGCCCTGATGCGGTAAGGAAAGTCATAGACCTCCTTGGCAGGGGTGCAACATGCTGGGAGGGAAAAGGGGCATTCTCCGGGCAATATACCTATATTTTCACCACGGTTATCTCAAAATATGAAACCCCAAACTTAAAACGGATTGTAACCGAAGCAGACCCAAGCGCATTCATAATCATTAATAACAAAGTCGATGTAATCGGGCATTTTATTAAGAAATTATAGCAAATCCGGTCTTTTGGCCTTTGTCCTGTCAAGAGCTTGCTCTCGCCGCCAAGCATCTATTTGCCCATGGTGACCTGACAGCAATACCTCAGGCACTTTGCGGCCTCTAAACTCAGGCGGCCTAGTATAGTGGGGATACTCTAACAACCCATCAGAAAAGCTCTCGTCTTGGTGGGAATCTGCCTTGCCCAGCACTCCTGGCACCAGCCGAGACACAGCATCCATCAACACGATTGCCGCCGGTTCGCCACCGGTTAATACATAGTCTCCAATGGAAATTTCGTCTGTAACGATTTCCTCGATTATACGCTCATCTACTCCTTCATAATGTCCGCACAACAAGATAACTTCTGGTTGTGCGGCTATTTCTTCGCAGATTTTTTGGGTAAGGACCCGGCCTTGGGGAGATAGGTAAATAACCGGAGGTTTAGTTTCTTTATTCCCCATTACAGATACATAGGCATCAAAAACCGGCGATGCCATCATTACCATACCCGCACCGCCGCCATAAGGAGCATCGTCTACCTGGCCATGCTTATTGACTGCAAAATCCCGGATATTTACGCAGTTTACCGTAATATGTCCAGAGCGTATCCCTCGCCCTAAAATACTATGGCTTACTGCCTGATTTATCATTTCCGGAAATAAAGTCAGCACATTAAAAATCATGTAGTAAGCTCCTCAAGCCCCTCCATTAATCGGACGGTCATAATGCCAGCCTCCATGGATACATCCAATACAACGTCCTTGATTGCAGGTATCATAAAAGATTTTTCTCCGGCATCAATTATATATACATCGTTTGCTCCCGTTGGGAATACATCTTTTATAGTGCCCACCGTTGTACCATCCTCGGTTTGGACCTTTAATCCAATCAAATCTCGGATAAAATACTCATCTTCATCCAAGGGAAGGGCTTTATCTGGAGGAATTAGTATTACACTACGTACCAGTTTTTCTGCCCCGTTGCGGTCGTTTATTCCTTCGAATTTTATTACCACGAAGCCTTTTTGTGACCGTGTTGATTTTATCTTATACACTGTTTCCATTCCGCAGGAGCTTCGTACATACACTTCATCCAGTAATCCAAACCGCTCAGGGTCGTCAGTGGTGGGCAGGACCCGCATCTCACCATTTATACCCTGGGGTTTTGTGATTACTCCAATCTTAAACCAATCACTCATTCGAAATCTCCTCTATCTTAGCTTCTTTTCCTTTGACTTGATTTATCTTCGCTTCCAGCTTTTTGATTCGCTTTTCATGGACTTCATCAAGCAGTCGGGATAAAAATGTATCAGCGGCGAAAAGAATCAATATACCGTAGTACACCGATTTAAAATAGTCCGTCATATACCGTAAAACAGGAAAGTCCGGGTCGGCGGAAACAAGGGCATTGGATATCAGCATTATGAAATAAAAAAGATAAAGTGATGTTTTAAACGAAGCACCAGTTAAGTAAAACAGCAGAAATTTTCTCAATATACCAGGCTTATCATTCTCATCTTTGGGTCTTACCCGCACATAAACATAATCTTCCACCCTATCCCATATGACAAAGAACACTATTAATGCTGTATTCCAAATAGTGGCGAGGAGCAGATTTGTGTCAACAAGAAAGAATATATTCTGTGTCGCCCAAAAGAAGACAATAGCATACCACAAAGCCGATACAAAATAGATTATACGTTTCTTAATCATAACAAGCTCCCATCTTTAAATGCTTAGTGGCTGTGGCATTTTTTCATAGTACATGTCAAAACCCGATTTCGTACACATCAATGTACCCTCACGCACCACAGAGGCCGCCGCCGCCGCCATCGCCATTCTTAGCATCTCCCCTTCGGGAGCACCCAAGCTCAAGCCCATAGCCAACCCTGCCACTAAGGAATCTCCCGCACCTTGTACTCCCCCTACCGTCAGTTTAAGAGCAGGCAAGAAATAGACAGAATTAGCTGTAACAAGTAAAGCACCTTCTGCTCCCATAGAAACGCAAATCATTCCAACACCATGAGCTGCTATTAATCCTTTACAAAAGGCAACGATTTCATCATTTGATGAAAATTTTACCCCAAAACTATGCTCCAGTTCATATAAATTGGGCTTGATACAAAATGGGGGTTTGTCTCCGGTGAGGGCAAGGCGCAGTGCCTCTCCCTCCGCATCCAGTATTACAGGCCCAGACCAAGCTTCGCATAATCGCCTGTAAATATCTGCAGGTACACCCGGCGGCATACTGCCGCTTAGTACTAGAAGGGAACCCTTGATTCCCGACATCTTTTTATGAAATGCGTTTAGCTCTTCACGCGACACCTGGCCACCTGACTGATTAATCTCTGTCATTTCCCCGGTAGAGGCATCGTATAATTTTATGTTTGTACGTACCGCGCCTTCCACTGTCACAAAATCATGATGTATACCGCATTTGTCCAATTCATCCGTAATAAAATCACCGTTTTCCCGGTAATTAAAACCCGTACACAATGTACTATGCCCCAAGTTCGACAATGCGAGGCATACGTTTATTCCCTTGCCTGCCACATATCGTCCTACTTGTTGCACACGGTTCATCCCTCCGTATACAAAGGCCGGGGTAGTTAGTTGCCAGTCTATGCAGGGATTAAGAGAAACTACTGTTATACTCATCATATCACCTTGTTTTTTCTGTGATTATAGCGCATTGCGCCAAGCAAATCCATGATATAATGACTGTGAAAGGGGTTTTTGCATTGCATTCAGGAGATATATTTATTTGTTATAGCACTGCCGATGTCGCGGAAGCCGCAAGATTGGCTGACCGGTTGGAAAACCAATGTGGCTTTACTTGCTGGTATGCAGAGAGAGACATGCCTTTTGCCAATTATGATGACACCGAAAAAATACTACAAATAATAAATGAGTGCTCGTTTTTTTTGTTAATTTCATCTTCCAATACCACTGATAGTCAAAATGTACAGGTTGCGGTGTCCCATGCCCTTGCCCTAGGCAAAGACAGGGTTGAGCTTAAAATCGAAAACGGGGAAATCAGCGATCAGGCCTTTATCAATTGCTATCAAAAGATAAGAGCAACGATTGCAAGTGAAAGGGAAGTCCCGGAGGAATTCGACTACGAGAAATCATCTTGGTTTGGCAGGCATCTTGTTTATATTATTATTCTGATAATAGGGGTAGTCGGCGGGGTTTTAACCTTTAACTCCCTACGAGGGGAGCCTCGAGAGCAAATTGGATTGGAGTATTTTGAAGATGATGTACCCGATATGTTTGGTACACTTGAGGAGCAAGCCCGAGAAGGGGATGCTGAAGCCCAATACGAGCTGGGCCGTTTGTTGATGATTATCCAGAGCTTTGATGATGCGACCTACTGGTTCAGGCAGGCTGCCGAGCAGGGGCATCAATCAGCTCAAGCAATTCTTGCCTTTAATTACCAAGCGGGAATCGGCGTAGCCCGCAATCGTTACCAAGCTGCATATTGGTTCTACCAGGCAGGGGAAGCAAATGACCCATTTATCCAATTCGATATCGCCTCAATGTACAGTGATGGTAATATTCTACCTCAGGATATGGAGCAGGCCGCATACTGGTTCCGTAAATCCGCTGAGCAGAATATCACAGAAGCACAGGTACACCTGGGAGGAATGCACTACCACGGTCAAGGTATAGAAGTAAATCACGAGCTAGCCGCATATTGGTACAGACGGGCGGCAGATATGGGTGACCCCTATGGCCAAAGCAACCTTGGAATAATGTATTATATGGGCCATGGGATTGCACAATCCTATGAAGAAGCTGCTTACTGGTACCGCAAGGCGGCTATGCAAGACATGAGCGGTGCCCAGGTAAACCTTGGCTGGATGTACGAGTTTGGCCACGGCGTGGACATGGATATTGAACAAGCACTCTATTGGTATCACCGGGCGGCAGAGCTTGGAGATATAAGTGGTATGAATAACTATGGCGTTCTTGCCTATCAAATACAACACTATGAAACTGCAATATCCTGGTTTAGACGAACGGCTGAGCTTGGCGACCCAAGAGGCATGGCACTGTTAGGGTATATGTATGAAAACGGTGCTGGAGTCGAGCGGGACTATGAGCGAGCTATCTACTGGTATCAACAGGCTCAGCATGGTGGCCCTCATTGGGCGGCTGACAGGTTGGCGGTTTTATTAGCGGAAATAAACTCAGAAGAGATGGACTACGAATAAGGCAAGTTGCTAATTTCCATTCCGCCTCTTATAATACTTGCAGCAAATTAAACATACGGAGGGATTTCCTTGGGCATATTCGATGTAATGATTCTGATAGCAATAATAATAACTGTAATTGTAGTAATATTGTATTTCTTGAATAAATGGGCAGGGAAAAGGATGGCCAACCAGCAGGAAATGGTAGCGAAGCATAAACAGACCGCCACTATTTATATAATAGATAAGAAGAAAGACAAGATAACCAATGCCAATCTACCCAAGGCAATGGCAAGTCAAATCCCCAGGATGGGGCGTATCATGAAAATGCCCTTGGTCAAAGCCAAAATCGGCCCCCAGATTATGACATTGATTGCGGACAATGCCGTATTCCCGGCGTTGCCAGTGAAGAAAAACGTAACAGTAGAAATTGCCGGTGCGTATATCGTGAGTATGAAGGGCCAAAAGACCAAGAAGCAAATGGCAGAACAACGCAAGGCCAGACGCAAAACAAGCGGCACAGATACAGCCGAAGCCGCCCCATCATGGAAGACCAGGATTTTGAGTTTGATTAGAAGATAGGAAAATAATATATGGGTTATCCCGCAAGAAACAAAAAGTTACCCGTCATCTCGGATTTAATCCGGGATCCCATAATCTTAGCCAAAAGGCTGAGGGGATTCCGGGTCAATCCCGGGATGACGGGTGTTTATTTATCAGGAGGATTAGCAAATGAATTATCGCACAGAATATGAAAAATGGCTAAATGACCCTGCCATTGACTTACAAACTAAAGAAGAACTCCGATCCATTGCAAGCAATGAATCCGAAATCCAAGATCGCTTTTTTAAGCATTTGGAATTCGGTACAGGCGGAATGCGCGGTGTCCTTGGGGCCGGATGTAATCGCCTCAATATTTATACAATCCGTAAGGCTACCCAGGGCCTTGCTAATTATATTCTATCCTCGGATGCATATAGGCCTGGCATGGGGGTGGCCATCGCCCATGACTGTCGCCGTATGTCACCGGAGTTTACAATGGAAGCAGCATTGGTGCTTAACGCCAATGGAATCAAGACCTATGTATTCGACAGTCTGCGGCCTACGCCCTTGCTTTCCTTTGCGGTGCGACACCTAGGCTGTATTGCTGGCATTGTTATAACAGCAAGCCATAACCCGCCCGAGTATAACGGCTATAAGGTCTATTGGGATGACGGAGGACAGTGCCCATATCCACGTGACGAGGCAATCATTGGCGAGGTCAATAAAATATCGGATTCTTCCATGGTCAAAACAATTCCATTGGAAGAAGCCAAAGCCCAGAATCTGTATAATATTGCCCCGCCTGAGGTGGATAGCGGCTTTATCCAAAATGTCAAAAGCTGCTGCCTCAACCCGGATATTATCCCAGAGTCTGACTTGAAAATCGTGTTTACACCACTACATGGAGCAGGCAATGTTGGTGTACGCCGCGCTCTGGCCGAAATGGGCTTCAAGTATGTTTATGTAGTCCCTGAGCAGGAGCATCCTGACGGAGAGTTCCCAACAGTGTCATACCCTAATCCAGAAGAAAAAGCAGCCTTTACCATGGCACTTGAGCTTGCCGCAGAGAAAGATGCTGATATAGTAATTGCCACAGACCCCGATGCAGACCGGGTAGGAGTTGCTGTTAAACATAATGGCGATTACATCTTGCTCACCGGCAATCAAACCGGGGTTTTGCTTACAGAATATATCCTTTCACAGTCAAAGCCGCCAAAAAACGCCACAGTAATTTCCACTATCGTATCCACGAATATGACCCGTGCAATTACCAATGCCTACGGAGTGGAATATATGGAGGTACTCACGGGCTTTAAATATATCGGTGAAAAAATAAAAGAATTTGAAGCGTCGGGGAATAATACATTTATCTTAGGTTTTGAAGAAAGCTATGGCTATCTGACAGGTACCTATGCCAGAGATAAGGACGCAATAGCCGCCGCATTGGTTATATGTGAAGCAGCGGCGTTCTATAAGAAGCAGGGATTAAGCCTGTACGACGCATTGCAAAGCTTATACAAAAAATACGGGTTGCACAAAGAAACCATTGTGTCTAACGATGAAAGGCGTGGAGGGGTTACAGGAAATCAAAGGGATAATGACCAACTTGCGTACCAGCCTACCGGAAAGCCTCGGTGGTTCCAGATTAGTGGAGATGCGGGATTATCTAAGCGGGGAAATTACCGATATCACAACCGGCCAGACTAAGGCCACCGACTTGCCTGTGTCCGATGTGCTCTACTTTGCAACGGAGGATGGTTCCTGGGCCTGCGTGCGGCCTTCTGGGACAGAGCCAAAAATTAAGCTTTACTTTGGGGTGAGTTTGCCCGCATCGACAAGTTGTGGGGATGCGGATGTTAAGCTTGAATGTTTGGTTGGTGATATGAGGGCTCTTATCTAGGGGTGTGTTTAATCAGAAGAAATGAAGGAGATGTATATGGAATGAACATCGGCCTATTCACAGATATGTACTACCCCCGTATAAGCGGGGTTGTGACCTCGGCTCAGATATTGGAGCGGCAGCTTACTAATCTGGGGCATCGGGTCTATATTTTTACGACTACGGACCCTCAGGCTCCTACTTTTGAGTCCCGGGTTTATCGGCTGCCCAGTGTTCCTCTTTTTTTTCTTAAGGATACACATCGGTTGGCTTATTTTTATCCGCCTCGCCTTATAAACATAGCTCGGAAGCTTAAGTTGGATGTTATTCATACCTATACGGAGTTTAGTCTTGGACTATTTGGCAAGCTAATTTCTTCGATGTTTGGGGTACCTATGGTGCATACTTACCACACTATGTATGAGGACTATGTACATTATATTGCCAATGGCCGGCTTATTACTCGTAAAGGAGCACAGCGGTACAGTCGAGTGTTTTGCAATCAAGCCAAAATTGTAATTGCCCCTACGGAGAAGACTACGGCTTATTTACAGGATATCGGGGTGAAAAAGCCTGTCAGGACTATCCCAACAGGGCTGGACTTTGGGCCTTTTAATCCTGCCCGTTATTCAACGCGGGAGCTTTATAAAACTCGAAATGAGCTTGGGCTTAAGCCTGAGGATAAAATAATTTCCGTAATTGGGCGGGTGGCAAAGGAAAAGAGCATAGATGTGCTGGTTGCTATGATGCCACGTCTGCTTACTCTTATGCCCAGTGCTAAATTGTTGATAGTGGGAGACGGCCCGGTGCGGGGCGAGCTTGAGGTGCAGGCACGGCAGCTTGGAGTAAGCTCAGCTGTGATTTTTGCCGGGCTTATGCCCAGGACAGAAATTGCGAAATATTATGTGCTGGGGGATGTATTTGCTACGGCATCCACTTCCGAGACTCAGGGGCTTACTTATCTTGAAGCAATAGCTGCTCGTGTTCCTGTGGTGATAAAAAAAGACCCTGCCTTCCTTGGCCTTGTTAAGGATAAGGAGACAGGGTTTATATTTGAGAAGGATGATGAAGCCGCTGATACCGTTGCCTATGTGCTTAAACATCCTGATTTTGCAAGAAGGGCGGCCATCAGGGCATATGCCGCCGCCCAGCCTTTGTCTGCGGAGGTGTTTGGGTTGGAGCTAGAGGCGGTTTATCAGGAGGCTGTGTCCAGAAATCGCCTTTAATATTTGTGAGATGCCTAGTTGCTTATTTTTACTATGCTCATTGTGCCCTGGGACCCATTAAACTTTAGTTGTGGTAGGGTGATGTGACCGGTATTGTATGGTTTTAGTGCTATTGTTTCTGTGGTATTTGGCAATACTAATGTAATAACAGTTCCGCATGGGGTGTTACCGCCCTGTAGTACCATGCCTGTCATCATTGGGATAGAATCGGAATAGAAGCGTATATCTGTTACTCCAAGTGAGCTTTGTACATCTACAGACCATGTTATCAAGAATACACCGGGATGCAGTGTGATAGTTCCGTCAGCATTGTTAACGATAACACCATCATCTTTAAAAGTCCATGTATGAAACGGTAATATATTACCGGCGTTAACTGTTGGATTATCGCCTGGTACCGTTACGTATCCAGACCAAAAAGTAGTGGTAAAAACTCCAGTTGGTCCAGTTGGCCCTTGTGGGCCGGTATTGCCCAGCGTCCCTGCCGGCCCTTGCGGGCCGGTATTGCCCTGCGTCCCTGCCGGCCCTTGCGGGCCGGTATTGCCCTGCGTCCCTGCCGGCCCTAGCGGGCCGGTATTGCCCTGCGTCCCTGCCGGCCCTTGCGGGCCGGTATTGCCCTGCGTCCCTGCCGGCCCTTGCGGGCCGGTATCGCCCTGTATCCCTATTGGGCCTTGTGGGCCGGTATTGCCCTGCATCCCTGCAGGGCCCTGTGGGCCGGTATTGCCTTGCATCCCTGCCGGGCCTTGCGGGCCGGTATCGCCCTGTATCCCTATTGGGCCTTGTGGGCCGGTATTGCCTTGCACTCCTGCTGGGCCTTGCGGACCAGGTTCACCTTGAGGCCCTGGTGGGCCAGGGGATGGCGGGCAGCAGCAGCAGCACAGTAGTTTGCTGCATTGGTGACATGTTTCTGATTTGCGGCTGTGTTTTTCATATATCTTACTCATAATAATTTTCCTTTCACTGAATTAATGCTATTTTGTCAGTTAGCACATTAACAAGCGTCATCGCATTTGAAAATGAGCAAGCTCTTTTTTAGATGCTATTGCTATAATTCATGTACATGCTATTAATATATGCTGAGTTTCTATTTTGTGGACCTATAACATTAAAATGAGCTCGCTCACTTTAATAGACCTCTTCTGAGATAGGGAAAATAAGCTATATTTCAAGCTTGTTTTCCCTATCTCAGAAGAGGTCTAATGTTTACGACCAAGGGGGATGACATATTATGATATTATGTCCGGTAGTCCCCGTTAATCTTCACATAATCATAAGTCAAATCGCAGCCATAGGCTTCTGCTGAGGCGGTGCCGTCTGATAAATCTATTTCTATTGTAACTTCGCCAGGGCCTAGTACCGCCTTGGCTTTTTCTTCGTTAAAATCCAGGCCGATACTTTCCTTACATACTTGAACTCGGCCTTCATTGGATGAAAAGGCTACATCAACCTTGGTAGCGTCAAAGCTTGCTCCCGAGTATCCCATTGCACAAAGCACCCGGCCCCAGTTGGCGTCTGTCCCAAACATGGCAGACTTGACCAAGGAAGAGGAAATTACGGATTTGGCTATTGTTGCGGCGGTTTCCTCACAAGTTGTGCCCTTGACTGTACAGGTTATCAACTTAGTTGCGCCTTCGCCATCTTGGGCTATTTTTTTTGCCAAGTGTAAGTTGAGGGCGTTAAGGGCTGCTAGGAAGATGTCATAATCGGCACCTTTTTTTGTTATCTCGGGATTGCCTGCAGTGCCGGAGGCTAGGATAGCTGTCATATCGTTGGTGGAAGTGTCTCCGTCTACGCTTATTCGGTTGTAGGTACGGTTGGCGGAGTCCCGTAATGCCTCTTGGAGCAGCGCGGGAGATATGGCACAGTCCGTAGTCAGAAATGCCAGCATTGTTGCCATATTTGGGTGAATCATTCCGGAACCCTTTGCAATGCCGCCGATTGTGATGGGCACACCACCGATTGTGAAGCGGACAGCGGCAGTTTTGGAGAAGGTGTCCGTAGTCATTATTGCCTCGGCAACGTCTTGAGTATCCAGGGATAATGCGGCAACCAACTCTGGGATAGCGGATACAATAGTCTTGGTAGGAAGAGGTTGCCCTATTACCCCGGTGGAGTTGACGATAATATCCGTTGGGCTAAGACCTAATGCTGCGGCGGTTGCAGCAACGCATTCCCGCGCAGCTTCCCTCCCTCCTGGGGCACAGGCATTGGCATTGCCTGAGTTGGCAAGGATGGCCCTGGCTCGGCCGTTTTTGAGGTTTTCCATTGTCAGATACAGAGGTGCAGCTTTTACCGTATTAGTTGTGTAAACGGCGGCGGCGGCGCATTCCTGGTCGGCTACAATGAGGGCAAGGTCCTTTTTTTCTTTATTGCGGCGGATTCCGCAATGTATCCCTGCGGCTTTAAATCCAGGGGCAGCGGTTACGCCGCCGAGTATAAATTCAAATGTTGGCATATTATACACCTCTCAATCCTAAGTCTTCGTCTAAACTCAAGGCTATATTCATACACTGCACAGCCGCACCGGATGCGCCTTTACCCAGGTTATCCAACCGTGCGCCAAGAAGAACTTGAGTTTCATGACCAAATACAAATAGGTCGATGTTATTGGTTTCGTTACAGGCGGTTATATCCATAAAGCCGACTTCCACTGATTCCTCTATGGGCATTACTCTAATAAACCTGCTGTTCTTATAATGATGGGTCCAAGCTTGATGTATATCAGATAAATCCAAATCCCATAACTGCACCGTTACAAACATCCCCTGATAAAAATCCCCTACAGTGGGCATAAAATGAGGCGGATGCGTTAAGCCGCACACTGCTTTCATTTCCGGTAAATGCTTGTGTGTAAGACCCAGAGCGTAGGGCCTAGGCACGCTTAGTTTATCCCCGTGAAGTCGAATGGACTCATACTGCTCTATCATTTGCCGCCCTCCTCCTGAATATCCCGTCAGGGAGTTGCAGCATAGCTTTGTGTCTTTGGCAGTAAGCCCTGCTTCCAGCAAGGGATATATCATGGAAATAAATCCTGCCGCATGACAGCCCGGTACCGCTATACGTTTTGCGCCTATAAGGGCATTGCGGTAGTCATGGGACAGCTCCGGCATACCGTAAGCCCAGCCCTGTGTTACCCGGTGAGCCGGTGATGCATCAATTACGAGCTTATCCGCCGGTGCAAAAACCGCCGACTTACGGGCCTCGTCATCAGGGAGGCATAGGAAAATTACATCAGCTTTGTTCATCAAATCAAGGCGTGTGGTTGGGTCCTTTCTCAGAGCCGGGTCAATGGTAAGCAGCCTGATATCATCCCGGGTAGAAAGCCGCTGCTCTAGTTGAAGCCCTGTAGTACCGGCCTGCCCATCTATAAATACATTAATCATAGTCACCCCTATGGTGGTTTTTTGTAATTCTAACACTTACTGCATAATTATGCAATATAAATGAATATTTATTCTCAATTGGCAATCTTGCATAAAAAATTCATATGACATCATACGGTTTTTTTGTGCAAAACAGATACGCCTCTTGCAATTATTTACCTATTCCGCTAATGTATTACATAAGCAGTCGTACAGAGTACGACCCCGTAGCGTAGCGAGGAAGCGAGCGCAGGCTTGGGACAGAACCCCATGATGAGAAAGGAGAAGACTATGCAAATATTGAATTATGAACCAAAGAGGGTATTCCACCATTTTGCTGCAATCAGCAAGATTCCACGGGGGTCAGGCAATGAAGAGGCCGTCAGCGACTTTATCGCCAAATTTGCCGAGAAATTAGGTCTTGACTATGTCCAAGATTCTTCTCATAACTTGATAATATACAAGGATGGAACCCCTGGGTATGAGGATTCTCCCCCGGTAATCCTCCAAGGACATCTGGACATGGTATGCGAAAAAAACGCCGATACCGTCCATGATTTCCTCAAGGATCCCATCAAGTTGTATGTAGACGGGGATTATCTCAAAGCCGATGGCACAACCTTGGGAGCGGACAATGGTATTGCCGTGGCTTACTGTATGGCATTACTGGAAGCAAAGGACATTCCCCACCCGCCCTTGGAAGTAGTACTCACCTCCGACGAGGAAGCAGGCATGACCGGAGCCATGAACCTGAATGTTAACATGCTAAAGGGGCGCAGGATGGTCAACATGGATTCCGGCTCCGTGGGTTGCTTCACGGCCGGGAGTGCCGCCGCTTCTACGGCTGAGTATGAGTTTTTTGTAAAATGGGAGGCTCCACGTGAAAATACAGAGGCATATACGCTGACTGTGAAAGGACTGCAAGGTGGTCATTCCGGCGGAGATATAAATAAGGGACGAGGCAACGCCATTTGTATCCTCGGTATTGTGCTTAACGCCATCGAACGAGCTATAGATAATGTCCGCATAAGCAACCTTGCCGGCGGGATGAAAGTTAACGCCATCCCCCGTGAGGCGCAGGCTACAATTGTCATCAGTCCGTCAGATAAAGAAATCTTGACCAAGGCTGTTGATATATGCACGACCACATTAAAGACGTTTTTCCGAGTGGCGGACCCCGGTTTGAAAGTAGCACTTGAGCCCGCAGAAATGCCGGAAAAAGTAATAGCAAATGATGAGAAACTCTCATATTCTATGTTGCTGTTCCCATATGGTATGCTGGCCATGAGCATAGACATTGATGATTTGGTGGCTTCATCCTGCAATATCGGTGTGATAGAGACTTTCGAGAGTGATGTAAGAGTATCCTGTATGGCCAGAGGTGCTACCAAGGAATATCTCTCGGATGTGGAAGATAAAATCATTGCACTGGCATGTCTGGCCGGGGCGGATATACAATTTGGGCATAGCAGCCCTGCATGGGATTTTAATCCCGATTCGGAGATTCTTAAGCAATTCGCGTCGTATTATAAGGAGCAGGTTGGTGAAGAGCCAAAGGTCATAGCGATGCACGGGGGCCTGGAATGCGGTATTTTTGCAGAAAAATTACCTGGACTAGACATTGTGGCAATAGGGCCAAATATGTATGACTTGCATACGCCTCAAGAGAGGCTGTCGATTTCTTCGACAGCGGTAATTTGGAAGTTTCTATGTGGTGTGCTTGGGACATTGAAATAGCATGAGATTTTTCTTAGTTTTTGGTTTGTTGGTAATTTTAGCTGCTTGCGGCGGCACTGAACCGGATATCGGGCCGGTGTACGCTGCCGTGTGCCGCCAGCAACTGGAACCGCCACCTACACACATTCCGGCAACCCCATCACCGCAACCCGTCGTAATCGAAGTAACCCCCACTCCGACCCCTCGCCCTAATCCCTGCTTCCTATGCCCATCAACGGAATGGATAGCATCTCTCACTTTGCGGGAAAAAATCGGCCAGCTAATAATGCCTCGCCTGCCTTGGCAAACCACTGCCATGACCCCGGCTTTGGAGCAATGGTTTACAGACTACCCCGTAGGGGGAATAATCCTATTTGCGGATAATGTAAACTCCATCCAGCAGGTTCATGCATTGATTTCAGACATGCAAGCCGCATCAACCCATCCCCTTTTCATCGCAACAGACGAAGAGGGGGGCCGAGTATCTCGTGTTGGGCGGCTTTTTGATGAACCGGTTCCTCCTGCATATGAAATCGGCCTCACTGGGGATTCAGATTATGCCTTTGAGATGGGTCAAATTACAGGGCAGTGGCTTAAGCTTCTTGGCATTAATATGAACTTCGCCCCTGTAGCCGATGTCTGGACTAACCCTGCCAACACCGTAATCGGCAACCGCGCTTTTGGAAGAGACCCGGAGCTTGCGGGGTTGATGGTCGAGTACACGATACGAGGGCTGCAATCCTCCGGTGTGCTGGCTGTGGCAAAGCATTTCCCAGGTCATGGGGACACTTATGAAGACAGCCATTATCTCCTTGCAGTATATCCCCACGACCGAGCTCGCTTTGACGAAATCGAGGCACCACCTTTTATCCGTAGCATACAGGCTGGGGTAGATGGCATGATGATTGGTCATATCGCAACTCCTGAGTTACAGAATCCAACACACCCCCTTAACTGGATGGCCCCATGGCTTGCTTCCGGTACTTTGCCCGCCACCTTCTCGGATTTTTGGCTGCAAGATGTGTTGCGAGAAGAAATGGGCTTTGACGGGCTGATAATAACAGATGCACTAGAAATGCGAGCCTTGACGGACCATTTTACCCCTGAACAAATTGCCCTGGGGACATTTATTGCCGGTGCGGATATTTTGCTGATGCCTACGGATGTAACAGCAACTTTTGACGCGCTGTACGAGGCATTTCATGATGGCCTCCTTAATGAAGAGCGGCTGCATCAATCTTTACAACGTATTTACCTAGCAAGAAAGGCTGTACATGCAAACTAATCTTACCGGCATAGTAGAAAATATCGTTTACCATAACGAAGACAACGGCTATACAGTTTTTACGATATTTTGCGAGGATATTCCCTTAACTCTGGCTAATTACCAAGATGACGATGATAAAATCATAACCTGCACAGGCCACTTTCCGGACCTTAGGGAAGGTGAAAATCTACAGGTCATCGGCTCCTTTGTAAACAACCCACGCTACGGCTGGCAGTTGGCGGTTTCACATGCCCAAAAGACCGCGCCTAGCTCCCTTGCCGCCATTGAGAAATACCTGGGAAGTGGCGTAATCAAAGGCATCGGGGCTCGTATGGCAAAGCGAATCGTTGAAAAATTCGGAACAGAGACTTTGGATGTACTGGAAAGCGACCCGGAAAGACTGGCTCAAATCAAGGGCATCTCAGTAAAAAAGGCCTATGAATATTCTGAAAGTTTCCACGCCCAAGCAGAAATACGCAGGGTCATGATTTTCTTACATGAATATGGTATCAGCCCCGTCTATGCCAAGAAAATCTACAAAGTCTACAAAGACGCAACAATTGAAACCGTAAAGCAAAACCCATACAAATTAGCCGACGATATAGATGGGATTGGCTTTAAAAAAGCCGATGCAATAGCCCATAGGCTGGGTATTTCTAGGGACGCCCCTGAGCGGATTTCCGCCGGGCTGCGCTACATCCTATGGGAAGCATCCAATGACGGCCATACCTATATCCCATCTAGCCGATTAGCCGCCCAGTCAGGTGAACTGCTGGGTACCCCTGCTACCTTAATCGACAATGCAATGATTCAAATGCAGCTAACGCGGCTGATAGTCCGTGAAAAAGACCCAGATGAATCCAACGATGCCCTGGTATTCTTAAGTCCTTTGTACTACGCAGAGGTAGCAGTGGCCCGTTACTTAACTGCACTCGCCGCTGCTCACCGCATTCCCGACAAAACAGGAGGGGATATTAAAGCCACGATAACTGCCCTGGAACGGGAAACGGAAATGGAGCTCTCTGAGGGGCAACGCCAAGCCATCGCATCCGCCCTAACCGAAGGGGTACTGGTGATAACCGGCGGCCCAGGCACAGGAAAAACAACGGCAATCAACACATTGATAGCCTTACTTGAGCATCGTGGTCTCAAGGTGGCCCTTGCCGCCCCAACTGGCCGCGCCGCAAAGCGTATGAGTGAGGCAACAGGGCGAGAGTCCAAGACCGTTCACAGATTATTGGAAGTGAGCTATATGTCCACAGATTCCCGACGGCAGACCTTCAAGCGAAACGAGGATGAGCCATTGGAAACGGATGTCCTCATAGTAGACGAGGCGTCCATGCTGGATATTTTACTGATGTATAGCTTACTTAAGGCCGTGCCTGTAGGAACACGGCTTATTTTGGTGGGAGATGTGGATCAGCTGCCCTCAGTAGGTCCTGGGAATGTTCTCAAAGATATTATTTTTAGTGAAGCCGTGGCAGTGGTGCGCCTTACAGAGATTTTTCGTCAGGCGGCGGAGAGTGCCATTATCACTAATGCTCATAAAATTAACCGCGGTGCTTATCCTGAGCTTAACAGCAAAGATAACGACTTTTTCTTTGTACAGCGAGGCAGACAGGAAGATGTTGTAAATGCCTTGCTTGACTTGGTAACCAGGCGTTTACCGGCATACAAAAACTGCGAGAGCTTTCACGATATACAGGTGCTTACCCCCATGCGCAAATCAAATCTTGGGGTTTCCGGGTTAAATGGGCTGCTACAAGCTAAGCTTAACCCACCTGCTGCCCACAAAAGTGAAAGGGAATTCGGCCAGACCCTCTTTAGGGAGGGGGATAAGGTCATGCAGATTCGCAATAATTATGACGCCACCTGGGAAGTCTATGACACAGATGGGTATCTGGACCAAGAAGGTGAAGGGATATTTAATGGGGATATGGGAATAGTGGAGTCAATAAATGAGGACAGCGGCGCATTGACCGTTCTCTTTGACGATAACCGCAAGGTAACCTATGACTTTACCCAACTAGATGAACTGGAATTGGCCTATGCTGTGACTGTACATAAGTCACAAGGCAGCGAGTACAGGGTTGTGGTAATGCCTGTGCTAGGCGGACCGCCTATGCTCTTGACACGTAACTTACTGTATACCGCCGTGACCAGAGCAAAGGAGCTATGCGTATTGGTTGGCCTGCCGGAATGCCTTAACTCCATGGTAGACAATAATAGAATAACCACCAGATGCACAGCACTAGCACGGCGGCTCAAGAATTTATATAAGCTGACAGCGGAATAAAACCTTTGTCAAAAGTGACAAAACTGGAAAAATAACACATATAGTGAAATCAATGAGAAACGGTCTCGCCCGAGCTGCACCCTGAAACGCCGAAATAAGGCGTTTTAGGGCGATTTTGCCGCGACAGGCGAGACCGATTTCGAATTATTTCACTATATAATCGTGAAAAATCATAGAGTTCGTCATTGCGAGCGTGGCGAAGCAATCTATAAACCGTGCAAATCTTAGATTGCTTCGTCGCTTCACTTCTGCAATGACATTGTATACGTATGGAGGGAGTACAATGCGGGAGCTAATTCACCAAGTAATCGACTGGATTTATCCGCCTCGGTGTATGGCTTGCCACAATCCTCTTCCATTACAGGATACCGCCAGGCGTAAGCTCTGGCTTTGTGTGTATTGCGAAAAGCTTTTTATTTCTCTTGAAACACCCGGGTGTAGCATATGCAGTGCCCCTATCTCTGAGGGGGTTGAAACATGTGCTTCATGCTATGGCAAAAATTTTTCATTTATACATAATCGGTCAGGCTTTGCCTATGAAGGCCTGGTACGGGATTTAATCCGGGATATAAAATTCCGACAGCGCAAATATGTAGCTCAGGGGCTTGGACGACTTTGGGCTACCTTTCTTAAGGACTCAATACCGAAGGATACAATTCTAGTTCCCCTTCCCATGCATGAAAAAAAACGGCGGCGGCGTGGCTTCGACCAAGCGCAGATAATCGCACATGCCATAAGTGAGGCAACAGGGATAAAAACTGCAAATGTATTAGAACGAACCCAGAACACACCACCACAAAGCGGCCTCCATCCCCAGCAGCGTATCGAAAATGTAAAAGGAGCTTTTCGAATCAAAGAGAAAGATGCCAGTCTCGTAGCCAGACAAAATATTGTACTTATTGATGATATCTACACAACCGGCGCAAGTTTAAACGAGTGCGCCAAAGTGCTAAAGATAAGCGAGGCTGCCCATGTGTACGCTATGACCCTAGCAATTGCCATCAAGGAAAGTGATACACAAGATGACGACGATGCCAATTAATCTATTAGTTAATCCTTAGAATGTACAGACTCAGATACAGCCGTTTTCTTATACTCTACTGGTTTTATCTGCATTATTCTTGTTGACACAATGTAACGAAAATGTTAGATTATGTCCTGTGCTCGTACATATTATATATTCGTCGGAGGAAAGAATGAAATCACGTAGACGTTTAGTTCTTGTCGCCTTAGTAATGGTTATCGCACTTGGAGCAATCCCATTTTTTTCAGCACAGGCCAATAATAGTCTCATAGTAACCATCGACGGTCATCCGGTTTATTTTCACGGACAAGGGCCAATAGTTGTACATAATAGAACCATGGTACCGGTTCGCGGTGTCTTTGAACGAATGGGGTTTTCCGTACATTGGTTCCAAGAAACAAGAACCGCCTCTTTAGTCACCTGCAATGTAGTAATTAATATCCCTGCAGGAAGGGATTATTTCACCGTAAACGGGTTAATGGTTTTCCCTGATATCCCCCAAATGATTGTTAACAACACCTTGATGTTGCCACTTGCAACAATTGCCCAGTCCATTGGGGGCACAGCCGGATGGGATTCTGTCCGCAATATCGCGGTTATTACAACCCCGGGGATATTGCCTCCTTATACACCATATATACCTTATCATCCCCAGCCTACACCAGCACCATGGACACCGCCTCCCCATACTCCGGCACCATGGACGCCACCGCCTTATCATACTCCCGCGCCATGGACACCAACACCGACTCCATACGTAACACCATATCCGACTCCTACTCCCTATCCAACACCATACCAAACCCCAGCCCCATATCAAACACCGTACCCAACGCCATATCAGACGCCTTATCCAACACCAACTCCATATCAGACACAATCTCCGACGCCGCCTCCTTACTACCCTTACGTACCGGCTCCAACCCCACAGCCTACTCCTCAACCTACACCGGTTCCCACTCCCCAACCGACACCTGTTCCAACCCCTACAGCTACCCCTGTTCCAACCCCCACACCTCAGCCTACACCATCAAGGATAATCATCCCAAGCCGTAGATTGACAGATGAAGAGCTGAGGGCGTGGATGAGAGAGTACCACGCAAATGGTGGCATCAACGAGCTTGAGTTGGAAGTAGTACGCCTTGTAAATATTGAGAGAGCAGCGGAGGGGCTAGACCCACTTGTAATAAACCCAACCCTTATGATGGCTGCTCGATTCAAGTCAACGTGTATGGCGGATATCGGATATTTTGCACATGAGAGTCCGGTATATGGCAATTTCGTTAATATATCCAGACAGTTGTTTGGCTTTCCAATGTCTGCATTGGGTGAGAACCTAGGGCGTTTCCAACGCAGTCCTCAAATCGTGGTTGCCGCGTGGATGAACTCTCCCGGCCACAGAAGCAATATAATGAATCCTATATTTACGGAAATAGGTGTAGGTGCCATTGATTATCACTGGACACAAAAGTTTGCCAATTCCAATACATCGTATCGGCCTGCGCCCACGGGGGAATAGCTCGTTTATTCATCTAAAGTGCCTCTATAATAGGTATAGCGAATTAAATGAGAAACAGTCCAGACCGAACCGAAAATCGTGAACGATTCTACATGTTTTCGGCGACAGGCTGGACTGATTTCGAATTAATTCGCTATACAACACTGAGCAATGAAAAACATACTATAGTAACAGTACTTGAGAATGAGCAAATCCATTCTTAAGTACTGTTACTATATAGTCATCGCATATGAAAATGAGCTAGCTCATTTTCATATGACTATAACAACATAACAACAAAGGCCCCCACTCGGGGGCCTTTACTCTTTCATTCTTTGAGAATGACATATGCGCACCACCGGTGGCAGTTTTGCTTATCAGCAGCCTCCGGGACTGGGTTCTGGTGTAGGTTCAGATGTAGAATCAGGTGTGGGTTCTGGTGTAGGTGGTGGCGTGGGTGTAGGATTAGGTATAGGTGTTAGCGTGGGTGTTGGTGTGGGCACTGGTTCAGGAACTGGCGTAGGTGTTGGAGTCGGTTGTAATTCGTATATAACTGTATAAACCCTCAACATTGTAACAATGCTTTGCTCCCGAGTGTATGGGCCCTGTGGAGAGAATCTATTACCGCTAACTCCACTCATAATACCGCTGGCCTGCATTTGTCCGACGCCTTCCATTGCCCAGCTTGAGATGTTTTGATTATCTGCAAAGGTTGATGCTTGATGGGGTAGCTGATGCCCGATTGCATTAACCAACCGCATTAGGAAGACTGCCGCCTCTTGGCGGGTAATCTCCCTGTCCGGCGCGAAGAGATTGCGGCCTACCCCTTGTACAACACCCAGGTATGCCATTTTTTCTACATTAATGTCAGTAGTATCTGTAAATGTGACGCGACCGGTTATGTCACCTGCTATACTTGTATAAAGTGCCGCAGCCAAAGCCGCGAACTCAGCGCGGGTAGTGGTTAATCTATAATTAGATTGCAAGCTCTCCGGCACTAGTCCCCTATTAACTGCAAGAGAGATACTATCTCTTGCCCATGAACTGGCGGTTTCAAGATTTGGTGCCGGGGGAGAAATTAGTGCCATTACAAGGCTTTCATATATTGTCCTAAGATATTTCGTTTCATCATTTGACAATGGATTCCAATGATTGCCATATGCATTGCCGGGAGCTGATGCAGGTACTGTATACACATGTGAACCTACAATGACACCCTCACGAATAGCAACAACAGTAGGAACAAAAATCCTAAGCTCCCCGGTGTTGACACGATTGCCTGTTTGGTCGGTTAGATGAAATGGGTTGAGATCCATGGGTTCGATAACCGACGCAAATTCAACAAGGAGCTCTTGATATAGGGGGTGCCCAGGGTCAGTCATAACCGGCACGCCATCTTGCAGCACCCAGGTTGTCCTTACCGTGGTCATATCAATATAGTGGATAGCATCCAACCCTTTGCTTAGTGCGACATCAATAAGCAAAGGAGCCATTTGCCTGCACCAAGGGCATTGTGGAAAACCAAAGAATATTAAGCCTGTCCCTGACTGGGCAATTTCTAATATTTCTTCAGGGGTGGTGAATTGTATAAGATTGAACTCGGGGATGGCAACATACATCATTGTTGCCATGCCGGCAGCGTTTGGCTGATTATTAAGTGCTTCGTATTCATACTTAAATCTGAGCATGTCTTCGGTTGCGGTGTTTTCACTGTATGCGAATGCCGCATTGGATGAAATGCCTATCACACCGACAACGAGTAATAACAGGCATAGGAATAGTGATGCTTTTTTCATAAATCCTCCTTATCACTCCATTGCGGAGCATATTCGTCACCAACCATGTATGAAATGTCTTTGAGCGGGGACGGCTTCGCCACCCCCACACACTCCTTCTTTCGTACTATACAATGTACAGAATATAAATGGTTGCCCTGCAGAGATTAGGATGCTTCCACAGCCTCAAGGTCCCTGTTAATGTTTAACTGTATCGTCTTTAATCCTGGCTGTATAAGCAGGCTCTTGATTGTGCCTATAGCGATATCTTCATCTAAATCTTCAGGGGTATCGTAGTTTATGGTCACTGAGTACCCATGTTTCATCCTGTCAGAGATGGATTAGGGCGTACGTTAGAAAAATCATAGTGATTTTTCATGATATTTACCTCCTAAAAAGTGATATCGTGTTTGCGCTTATTCATAATAGCCTTGTTTTGTCCCAATCGAACTCCATATCCAGATACTGCACCATAATTTTGCCACCCCTCAAAAATGATGTAGTAATAGTATATCAATAACTAAGTAAACCAACAAGGGAGCCTTTCGGCTCCCTTGTTGGTTTCATCACTAGTATGGTGTTATTAATCATTGGTATGATTTATTAATTGTTGTTAGGGAAGAGCAATAACGCGTATAACTTGCCCATCGCGCTCTAGGCGAAAATCAGCTGAGTAGCCGAATGCGTTGAATACGAAGCGGAATGGTACATAGATGCGGTTATTTTGGAACACAGGAACTACTGTGCCTCTTGCGCCGGTGCGGTAGTCAGAGAAGGAAGCGATGT
>WQVF01000041.1 GCA_009781725.1 Defluviitaleaceae bacterium | reverse complement strand
GGCTGTCTCATTAAGCATTTTTATGAATAATTATGCACTTGCCTCGTCGTTGCGAGGAGCGAAGCGACGAAGCAATCCAGCAAATCAAACCTTCTGGATTGCTTCGCTTTGCTCGCAATGACATGCTTTGTATAGATATTCATGGTTTTTGCTTAACAAGACACCCCCCCTTTTTGTGTCCATATCCTTGCTTATAAAAACAACCCCTTTGCTTTGGATAACAAGTTTCCATTCAGGGCTCCATTCTTCGCATCTTTATCCCAATTCGGATTATCCTCGTGTTCGGTAAATGCTACAATGAGTGAAAATAATTCTGATGCTACATCGTCAATACTTTGTTCAAGTTTTTCCGTTTCCATTCGGGCGTGACCATGCTTTTCAATATATAGCCGATTATATTCATCAATAAATGCAGTCTTTGCTTCACTTGACATAGACCCGCATACATTGCGAAAATCTGAAAAGCGATACCCTTTTCCCAACAGGTTATAATCAAACATCTTAGCCGCGCTTTTATCCTTGCGGACGATAAAATTTGTCCAATAAAAATCGTTGTATGTCAGTGTAAACGAGGGTTTGTAAATTAACTCGTGCAGCATGTCATAGTGGGCTAATATAAACTCAAAAACCTCTTTTCCTTCAGGGAATTTTTGAATGAGCATCATGAGATTTCCTACTGTGATGCTGTCGTATTCAAAGTACAAGGTATCAAGCTCCGAAACAGCGGTGCCATTTTCGTGGAACGCAAAATACCAATGTGCAAGGCTTCTTGCTACATCAACATCATTTAAATCCTCGGCTATACCAAGCCGCCAATCCTCCGAAATTGATATATCATCCATGATAAATGATGCTTTCCCAAGGGCATAGGTTTTGATAGTTGGGATATCATGTTGCGCCAATATTCGGTAGTTCAATATCTCCCGCCTATCCCCCTCTTCCTCTAAATACTTCGCAACCGCAGGAATGCCGTCATAAAGGCATTTATAGACATAGACACCGCTTTTAGCGCGGATAAGCCGAAGTTGCTGTATCGATTTTGGAGAAATATCCTGCAAATCCTCCTTGATAAGCTTCGTGATATTGGGGTATGGATTACATGAATTTAGCTGTTTGACCACATAGTAACCGTCAACAACCTCCTTGCACCATTCAATCCATATCTTTGCAGGACATAGTCCATATCCCAGATTACGCCACATCGGTATCGCTTTCACCTTGTCTTGGCTACTCCATCCCCGAATTTGAAGTAAGCCAGCTTGCTTCGCCCACTCTTCTGTGCGTGCAACAAGCGCGGTAGCTATACCCATTCGTTGATAATCCTCGTCTACATCTATTATGTCGATGTAGGCATCTCTTTCCTCGCCGATAGGGGCATCAAGGTTACGTGTGTAGGTTGAGATAAAACCTACAGGAATATTATTGCATAATGCGGCAAGTGAGTAGCTGTCCTTTTCGGTATGGATATGATTTTTCACTATTTTGCCATATTTGTTGGCAATCTTTTTGAGAATACCATTGTCGATTTCCTGGTAAGTTATTTGCATAAGTCCTCCTGCAAGCATGAAAATTTTCAGATACAAGATATTTCCTATTGTACCCTCGCATAAACTATATGACTACCTTTACACAGGGGCAAATCATGAAACGCAGAACCTGGATTTGGCGACTACGCAGATGGAAAGCCCGTCGCAGTCATACTAAACCTTCCCGCCGCCGTGGTTCCTCGTCTAAGGGAGAACCAATGTGGCGGATTCCTCGTCGATACATAGCCCTAGCAATGATTGTGGCAGTCATTGCCACGTTTATTTACAGTTATTACCGCTTCGATAGACGCATCCTACCTTTTGTGCTTGAGGCTGCTGAGTTGCACCTCCAAACAGAAATTAACCATGTTATCAATGATATCATCAATGAAATCATTGCCGAGCGCAATCTCACAGCGACTGACTTTGTTTTGCAGCATAGCTTAGGGGATTCCGGACCGGTGCTGTCTGTTAACACTGTTCTTGTTAATGAAATATGCAACATCGCAGCTATGCGTATCTCTTACCGGCTCAATACCTTAGAGCCAGAGACTGTAGCTGTGCCCATGGGCATGGCTTTTGGGTTGGACACCCTTTCCCAGGTAGGGCCGCGCTTCACCTTTCAAATGGCTCCTATTGGCAACGCGGTGGTGGATTTTGATTCGAGTTTCACGGCTGTAGGTATTAATCAGATACATTTTTCTGTATGGTTAACCGTTGAGTCTGAGGTAAGAGTAATCAACCCAGTGCAGTCTCTCGAGGTATTCGACACCCGACATATTGCCCTTGTGGACACGATTATAAGCGGAGTTGTACCGGATACATATCTTCATATGGATAATCCACTTCCAAATTTTGATTGATATATGGGAAAATAGCGCGTATACTAGGGATAGTGTAAAGGAATGCGTGGGGACAGCGTAGCCGTCCACACTCGATTCAAATTAATTCGCAATAAAACGAGGGGCCAAATTTTAATGATCGGCGACATAATTCTGACTATAATTTTTCTTTTTATCCTATTGATGATGGGTACATTTTTTAGTGCCTCGGAAATGGCATTCTCCGCCCTCAATCGGGCGCGTCTTAAAAGTATGCTTGAAAATGGTAACAAAAAAGCCGCAAGAGCTCTTAAACTATCAGACCGTTTCGATGAACTGCTGTCCACTTTGCTAATTTGCAATAACCTGGTAGCTATAACAACAGCTACAGTAGCAGCTGTTTTATTTGTGCGTCTGATTCCCGAGTACGGTGCCCTTATTTCTACAGTTGTAGTTTCAATTATAGTAATTGTCTTTACAGATATCTTCCCAAAAACCATAGCAAAAGAAGCACCAGAAAGCACTGCCATTTTTTGTGCGCCTGTCGCGCTGTTTTTTATGACTATTTTAAAGCCTGTAAATATCATATTATCGAAATGGAAGGGTGGTCTTAGCAGTGTTTTCACCAAATCAAAAGAAGATGAAGACGCAGAGCGTGGGTTCCAAGGCCAGGCCCTACTTTATATGGTAGAAGAAGCCGAGCAGGAAGGGGCAATAAGCGAAGAGGATTCCCTACTTATAAGCAATGCAATCGAGTTTAATGACCTTAAAGCTGAGGACATCCTGACCCCTAGAGTAAATATTATCGGTATATCCAAAGACAGCAGCATAGATTCCACTGCAGAAAAGTTTATGGAAAGTGGATATTCCCGGCTACCGGTATATGACGAATCCCTAGATAATATCACCGGCGTAGTGCATATAAGGGATTTTATCAAGTGCGTCGGCCACAACCACCAAAGCTTGGTCAGCATTGTAACTCCAGCGGTATACACCGTGACCTCCGCCAAAGTCACCGAGCTCTTTAAAATGCTGCAAAAGAAAAAAAGTCACATGGCCATCGTCACCGACGAATACGGCGGCACAGAGGGCCTTGTGACTATGGAAGATATTTTAGAGCAATTGGTAGGAGATATTTGGGATGAAAACGACGAAGTAATCGAAGAGTTCACCCCTACGGGAGAGCATGATTACAGTTACAAGGTGCTTTGTACAACGGATATTGATAAGATGTTTGAATTTTTTGATATGGACGAAAAATCAGAGGTATCCACGGTAAGCGGCTGGATAATGGACCAACTGGGCCGCACACCAGAAGAAGGGGATACCTTTACTTATGATAAGTTGACCGTTAAGGTAACCAAGGCCGATGGGCGTATTGCCGAGGAGTGCATTATTACTGTTTCGCCGGATGGCGGGGAAGAGATAGAGTAAACTCAGTGAGCTATCCTCCTCTGGGCCTTGCCCCATACAATGCCGCCAATACTTCATTAGCCATTACATTATATTCATAAAATTCGTCAGTGTAAGCAGAAAGAGCATTTCTCACAAAGCTTCCTACAGATGTCGGCAATTTTCTAAAACCTCTTCTTATTGCACTGCTGCTGTATTCATAATTATTTTCGGGGAAAATTTCCTCCCAATACTTTGCCAAGGCGGATACTATGTTGCGCCTTGGCATTTCTATTAGGAAACATTTGCGAAGCTTGGGTGCGAGCTCTTCCCATGGAATGGGATTTGCGCTGCATTCTTGTAGATAGGTGTATATTTGCTCCCCTGCTTGCAGGAATACCTCTGTATTATCCTGAGAATGGACAAGGGTTTTGTTATCCCCTGCATTTTCTACATATGAAAAAGCAAAGGCAATATCGGATAAATCCGGGTTATGCCCGGCTTGCACATGACCGATTGGGGGAAGATTCCCAAGTGCACGGTTTATTAATCCGATTCCTTCTCGCACCTGAGCAGTGCAGTCCGTTAACATGGCATTGCTCCGGGCTTCGATTATATTGACCCTATTGGCCCAGGAAACATAGCCCGTAAACATTTGATGGGCATAGGTATCCGCAAAGGTATGGAGCAGCATTCCTATACGCATTAGGGGGATGTTAAGGTTTTCGTATGTGGGCAGATCTGAAATCTCCCTGTGCAGGAATCTATCCATTAGGGAGTTGTCACCATGTACCAGGGGTACCACCCTGTGTTCAGGTATGCCGGCATAGTTTTCATCAAAGGGTGTAAAATGAAATGGGGATAAAATCAACCGCTGATCCCGCCCCAGCAGCAGTCCCGCATATTCGAAGGGGTTGGTAAAGCCTGTAGCAACAGGCCGAAAGTTATCCATACCGGAGCGTACATATAAATCCAAGGTATCTGATATCCTGATATGTTCCGGAATATTGGTACAGGTCATGAATGCAGGGGGATTATAATCGTCCACAAATTGTGAATACTGAGCAATCTGCTGAGCCTCGGGCTCATCGAAGCCTGCGGCACGGGCCAGAGTTTTTACAGTAAAATAATGGAAATTAATATTCATGGGCACCCCCAAGAAGGTTTCTTACAGTAAGCTATTCATATGGGATGCTTAAGGTTACAGACCTTTTATTGTTGACAAGGAGGATATCTTCATTTATAATAATATATATCACATGATATTAAATATCATCAAGGAGGAATAACAATGAAAAAATTCATCTGCACCGTCTGTGGTTATGTTCATGAAGGGGAAGCTCCTCCAGAAAGCTGTCCTTTGTGTAGTGCCCCGGCATCTAAGTTCGATGAGCAATCCGGTACCGGTCTTGTATTTGCAGACGAGCATCGGATTGGCGTTGCAAAGGATGTAGACCCTGAGATAGTTGAAGGCCTTAGGCAAAACTTTATCGGGGAATGTACCGAGGTAGGTATGTATCTTGCAATGAGCCGCCAGGCGGACAGGGAAGGCTATCCGGAAGTGGCAGAAGCCTACAAAAGAATCGCATGGGAAGAAGCGGAACATGCCGCTAAATTTGCAGAATTACTTGGGGAAGTCGTAGATGTATCTACCAAAAAGAATCTGGAGATGCGAGTACTGGCAGAGCATGGCGCGACTCAAGGGAAAAAAGATATTGCCGTCAAAGCAAAGCAACTAGGGCTTGACGCAGTACATGATACGGTACATGAAATGTGCAAAGATGAAGCACGCCATGGTATGGCGTTTCAGGGCCTACTGAATAGGTATTTCTAAGGATTATATTTGTCATGAAAAAGGATGTTTGTGCATTGGGTCTAATATAGATGCGCGACACCCCTAGAAGTAAAGATAATGTTGTAAAAAGTCTGCGACCAGGTTTATCAAACCAGGCGCAGACTTTTCTTTTTATATTAACCCCGTGTGCATCTATGGGCAAACTAAACGATTAATAAGACATCCCGTAACAATTGTTTCAAATCATTCCCTTATTATAGCAATCCATAATTCTGGCTGGTAAGTCGGTACATCTATTGTTGTGTCCATCGGAAATACCTGTGCTGTAATGAGCTTATCTTGTTTATATCCGCTTGTTGGAAGCCAATCACTCAATACGCGGAGATGCAATTCACCAAGTTCATCAACAAACCCGCCAGGGGCTGTTTTGAATGCTGCCCAAGTTTTAACAGGAATCCGAATAACATCAATGCCCTCTATGTCTATTTCACATCCATCAGATTCCGCGCCGATAACAAGGTCGAATGTGCCGTCATCGTTCATCATATATACCCCCATCTGCTCCACAGGGGGACGATACAAGCAGAGGTCATCACGGATTATTTCGTTGGGAGTTTTCCCATGCTGGGGCATTTTTTCGTCAAGAAACTCATCCCACACTTTGCCATATTCATCTGGGGTTATGTTGTTACGGCGTATTCCTACAAGCACCAATTCTCTTTCCTCGATACGATAATTCATTTCAACATCTCCTCTAATTGAAATATGAAAGGATAGGCGTGGATGGGACTTTAGGATAACACCTCGCGTGCGCGCTTCGCTGGGTGTAAGACCGTGCATTTCGATGAAAGCCCTTCTAAACGAGTTTGGCGAGTCATATCCATATCTCAGTGCTACGTTTATGACCTTGTCCTTTCCTGATAGCAAATCATATGCCGCTTGGGTAAGCCTCCTGCGTCGGATGTATTCCGATAGGGGTATGCTCACGACATAAGTAAAAATCCTGCCAAATTGATGTAACGGGCAACAAGAGATTTGTGCAATCCTGAGGTTGGATATTTCACCATCCAAGTTGTTTTCGATGTAGTCGATAACCTTGTTCATACGGTCAAGAAAGTCCATTCCATAACCTCCTTTCTATTGGCATTATAGAGAAAGCTTTATTTATTATCGACACATTTATTGTGCAAATTAGTGTGATGTATTAGACAGTTTTTTACACCCATTATTTATGGTATGATGTTATGTGCAAATATTTTTATGAGTAGGCATGCAACATTTATTTGATGGGAGATAGATATGGATATCCATCTCAAAGAAAATAAAAGAACAAGGAATCCAATACAGTACTGGAAAATTATAGTGGAGGTCTTGGGAAGTATCACTGGTATGTTTTTATTGATAGATATTTCTTCCGGCATTATCGGAGGGTTGGGTATCATAACTTTTTTCAGCTTGCTTTTAATCCCTACAGTATTTGCATTTCCGATAATTATCAAGACATCCAAGTTGCTTGTTATACCATCCGTGATTATTCCTGTTGTGATTATAGTTATTGGCATTATTTTTTTCCATCCCAGCGAAATACTGTTTATCATAATACTCTTTTGTATAGTTTCTGCAATTTTGGGAGCATTTGGCATTGGAGCTGGATTTTTAATTCGTTCTTTCCATTCGAGGAAAGGAATGTTGAAAGTTTCTTTAATAACAGTTGGATGCTTTATATTGCTAACGCCTGTGGCATTTATTGTGGTTTTAGTAAGCGGAGTCTTATTGCCTAGACCGCCTATGCCTGGAATTATGTATGCTGAATTTCCATTTCGGATTGAGATTGAGCATAATGGCGAACGACTTATGTTTGAAGATACCCTTATATGTGAATTTTCGGGGTTCAGAATGACTGGTGGGATTGGTGGTAATTGGCGATGGTACAGATATTGGACATCGCGGTTTGAATCAGGGAGAGAATATCATCACACATGGCCTTCGATTACGATGCTTGAAACGGATTATGTAGTGGTAAAGTTTCACTCCGGCGAACCAGCATTTTATATGGATTTACCTTGGCAACAACTTGAGCATGGAATTCCTTGGTCACCATCAAGACCGAGTATATTTGTAGATGATTTAGCAATGAGGGAAAGAGGCGAATTTTCATTTACTTTTCATACTTTGACTTCTCAACAAGGGCTGGAACGGCTGTCAGAGCATCTTGCAGAATTTGGAATTGATGTAATCAGTATTGAACTAACACCGCCACTTGAGAATACATTTCGGTAAAATATGCAACTCTGAACAATGAGTCAGCACATATAGTCATCAGATGCATTCCTGTTTGGCGGTCATGCAAATGGTTTAACTGATAACAGTACTTAAGAATGGATTTGCTCATTCTCAAGTACTGCTACTATAAAACGATAACTCCTTTTCCAGCCATTGCATCACAAATTCATGTTCGTTATCTTCATTAACAGGCAAAATAAAATTTATAATCCAACATTTAAGATGCTCTTCACCATCCAATGTAAATGAAAGGTTTTTGCCTTCGCATTTTGGATTGCACGCATTTGGGTCAGCTTTCTTCAAGCAAGTAAACCCGTTTTTTACAGCATCACGAATGCCTTTAGGTGCATTTGCTAAAAAATCGGGTTGCTGAACAATCAAACGTGAATTTATCCTTACTGTGCTACGTTCAAATGATATATTGATTGAGCATACATTTGCCGTTGCTTTTTTTGGCTTGTAGGTAAACTGGTAGTCATTCATATTGATTTTTGCTTCACATTTGCACATATTATAAAGAAGAATGCTATGCATTTGCACAAAAAAATCTCTATAATCGTCGGGCAAAAACTTTGCAATAAGTGGTATTTCATAAATATATTTTTTGGGCAAGGATAAAGCATTGTAATCACATCTGGCAAATGTATAGATTACATCAGCCCCATGCGCATTTCTGCAAATTTTAGCTACGGCTTCCGCCAACGCTTTTAGTCCAACCAAAGCAATTGCTTTGCCGGGGTATTGGAGCTCTATTACTCCGACTTTATTAAGGTTTAAGGATTTTGCTGATAAATCGATTGAGAAAACCAGCCCGGCATCCTGTAATAAGTGCATATATTCAAGGGGTTTGCTGCAACGCATTTTTTTATACAACTCATTTAACTTACCGCCCTCAATTAGCAAACTACTGCCGCTATCTCTTGACTTACCGCATACACCCATAGCATATAACAACGACAACGATTTTCTTATATCCGCATAAACATTGGTAAGCCCTAAGCCGTTTGTTGTAGCCTCTTCTTCTGTTATCGGATTATTCATACCATGTAGTACATCATACAGTTGAACAAGCAAGGATGAAAAACCTTTCATTCCAATACGAACATCATCCTCGGTAAAACCATCAAGCAGATTGCTTGAAATGGTGTAATCATCCGGGAAATTGCATATCACATTTTTTTTCATTTGAGCTATCATTTCTTTAATGCTTATCATTTGGCCTTCTCCTTTTTGTCTTTTAATGGGATGTAATAACACATTTCCGGATTGGTATCGCCGGAATCAACGTATACTTCAATAGGGTGGCAACCTCCGGCGATGTTACCGCTATTCATTTTGAACACCTTGTGTTCAATCTTATCCGGTTTGTATAATTCGATATCGTCCATATGCTCCGGCAACCAAACGTCATTGATATATTCATTGGCGGTTTGCATACCTTCGCCGGGGCCATCTTCCCCACCCACAAGTTTCATAAAACTCTCCGAACGGAATGTGACTACGACAAAATTTTTGAAGCCAGTATCGATTACAATCATACCGTCTATACAATCGTCTAGGGAATGAACACGGCAGCCAAAAATGTAGTCTCCTCCTGCATCGTATGACAAACCCATGCCAATTTCCATATATGGTTCATACTTGTTCGTTATCCTATCCTTATAATTTGCACCATAATCTTCGATATTGGCGAAACCATCCTTGTAAGATAATCCTACGGCTTTGAACGATTCTGGATAAGAAACCTCTTCTACTTTAACCAAAATATCCTTGTATACCTTCATCTTTTGTGGCGATTCCATGTTGAAATGCCCTCCTGTAATTTGTACATGGACGGACATTTTAGGATAATCAATAAACTTCTTAAACCTGCGCGAATCAGATGGTGAAACTCCGTGAAAAGCCTTAAACGAACGGGCGAACGCTTCGGGAGACACATAACCGTATTTCAACGCCAAATCAATAATTTTTATTTCGCTGTCAATGAGTTCAATGGCTGATAACGCCATCCTCCTTCGCCGCACATACTCAGACAAAGGTATGTCTGAAATGAACAGGAACATATTTTGAAAACGAGAAAGTGAACAGCAGGCTATTTCTGCTGCTATCTTATAGTCGATTCTTTCATTTATGTTTTCGTCAATAAAATCAATTGCCGCATTCATTCTTTTAAGCCATTCCATAATATCCCTCTTAACAGCCCATTATGGACCGACTTCATCATCCAAGCATGAAAGTTTTCGAGTGGGGGTGGCTGCGCCGCCCCCATTCACTCCTTCTTTCGTATTAATAAGATTTTAGCACATTACAAAATAAAAACATTGCTTGAAAAATAATTATCTGCAAGGGTAATTTGCTCAATAATCCCGGACACTTTCCTCTGGTACGCCCATATCCACGGGGCTATAATTATATAAGCGTTGTATTGGTACGTTGAGGGTGGACATATCTCGGACAATAAACTTCCCCTTTGAAAACCTTAGAAAGGCTTGGGTGGAATAATTTCCGCTCTTATACCGTTTTAGTACTACTACATCAGGCTCACAGGGCACCAGAATCCAATGATAGTGGCTGTTACGCATAGCAACCACATATGTTTGCCCTTCGATTTCAACTACCATACTTTCTTTGCCCCCGAGCAATGTGTCTTGTATGCCAAAATAGAGATTATTTGCAAGGATTAGTACATACAAACCCAAAACAATGGCACCCAAGAAAAACATAGAATGCCCAAGAAAGCCCTCGGCAATGCGTTCTCCGCCATCAATATATATGTGTTGATATACCCCACGTACCGGCAGATATGCCATAGATGCCATTGCAGTAAAGCCGGCACTGTACATATATGCGGCATCTTTTTCCACGATATAGGTCTTTCCTTTAAACTCTTTCTTTTTTCTTGTAATATGTCTCCATGTCATGTTCGCAGTTAATGCGCAGTAAAAGGAAAGTAGTATAACCGGCAGCACAGCCCACCAGGGCCATGATGTGCCTGAGTTAAACAGTAGTAGGGGTACGAAAACACCTAGGCCTACGGCTCTGATTAGCAAAATCCAAATTGCGGCACTGTCCCCCATGGTGGCTTGAGAGACGGCTTTTATGGGAATGCCGTATTTTTTTGCCTGTGTATATCTGGCGAGATTGGACAGCAGCAGTGCCGCCGCGCCCATAAGTGTAACGGCGATTGTCATAAAGCTGGCGATATTACCTGCTCCCCCTAAGATATATTGGATTAGGTCTTGCATTGCATACCTCCATTTGGCCTATTACGGGCAATGCCTTCACCAGACGAACATGAAAAATGGAATCGCTGCTTTGCCGCTCAAAGTTGGGTTTTAGTTGGGACTGTCTCGCTAAGATGTAATGAAAAGCCCGTCACCCCGGGCTTGACCCGGGGTCCCCCCAGTCTTTCGACAATGGTTATGGGATCCCGGATTAAATCCGGGATGACAAACCGGAAGAAAAGCACCTTTGTCGCTATCATCAAAACCGGTTAAAGCCTTGCATATGCGGATTCATGTTTTAGTTGCATCGAGACAGACCGGAAGAAAAAATCCTTTGGCAAAAATGACAAAATTTAATCATAGATGCTTCTTCATCCCCAAAATCTCATCACGCAGCGTTGCTGCACGCTCAAACTGCAACTCTGACGCGGCCAGCTTCATTTCTTTTTCCAGCTTCTTGATTGCAGCGGTTAGCTCTTCTCTGCTCATAGATTCCGGGTCTTTTGCCAATGTTTTGGATTTTTCTTCTACTTCTTGGGTCAGGCGTATGCGCTCGTGGATTTTTTTCACAATTGAGCGGGGGGTGATGTTGTTTGCTTGGTTATATTCTTCCTGGATACCACGGCGGCGGTTAGTTTCGCCTATAGCATACTCCATGGATTCGGTAATGGTGTCGGCATACATTACGACTCGGCCTTCCACATGGCGGGCCGCCCGGCCTATTGTCTGCACCAAGGATGTCTTGGAGCGCAGAAACCCTTGTTTGTCCGCGTCCAAGATGGCCACAAGAGAGCACTCCGGGATATCCAGCCCTTCCCGCAGCAGATTTATCCCTACCAGCACATCGAAGACATCCATTCTTAGGTCCCGGATTATTTCCAGTCTTTCCAAGGTATCTATGTCGGAGTGTAGATAGCGGACTCGTATTCCAGCTTCTTTGAGATAAGTTGTAAGGTCCTCTGCCATGCGCTTGGTCAGGGTTGTTACTAGGACTTTGTGCTTATTTTCCGTTGTTCGATTGATTTCACCGATTAAATCATCCACTTGCCCCCTTACTGGGCGTACATATACAACAGGGTCCAGTAGGCCTGTGGGCCGGATAATCTGCTCGACCTCCAGCTCGGAGTGCTGCCGTTCATAGTCCGCCGGAGTTGCGGAAACGAATAGCATCTGGGGGATTTTGGCCTCAAACTCCTCAAACCGCAAAGGCCGGTTATCCAATGCCGAGGGCAGCCGGAATCCGTATTCCACCAAAGTTTGTTTCCTGGCTTGATCTCCCAGGTACATGCCCCGGACTTGAGGTACGGACACATGAGATTCATCCGCAATAATCAAGAAATCATCGGGGAAATAATCCAGCAATGTATGGGGTGTTGAGCCTGGGGCCCGCCCTGCAAGATGTAGCGAATAGTTCTCGATTCCGCTACAATAGCCTACTTCCTGCATCATTTCCAGGTCGTAACGGGTGCGCTGCATAAGCCGCTGGGCTTCCAGCAATCTATCCTGGGATTTAAGGTATGCAAGCTGCTCCTCTAGCTCCACCTCTATACGACGGATGGCCTCATGTAATGCCTCCCGGCCTGTTGCATAGTGGGAGGCGGGGAAAATTACAATATGGTTGCGGGTCTCCAATATCTCTCCAGTAAGGGCATGGACTGCAGAAATGCGTTCGATTTCATCTCCGAAGAACTCTACACGCAGTGCAGTGTCAGATGAGTTGGAAAGGAAAATTTCCAGCACATCTCCCCGTGCCCGGAAGGTCCCTCGGGTGAAGTTGACCTCGTTACGATTATACTGGATTTCAACCAGTCGGCGCATGATGTCGTCTCTGTCACGGGTCATTCCCACTCGTAGGGATAACATTAGGTTTTGGTATTCCTTAGGGTCCCCAAGGCCGTAGATACAGGAAACCGATGCGATGATTATCACATCTCGCCGCTCGAATAGTGCCGATGTGGCTGAATGGCGCAGCCGGTCTATTTCTTCGTTGATGGCGGAATCTTTTTCGATAAAGGAGTCCGTCGAGGGTACATAGGCCTCGGGTTGGTAATAATCATAGTAGCTTACGAAGTACTCAACGGCGTTGTGCGGGAAAAACTCCTTAAATTCGCTGTAGAGCTGGGCGGCTAGAGTCTTGTTGTGGGCCATGACCAGAGTAGGTTTTTGTAAGGCCTGGACAACATTGGCCATGGTAAAGGTTTTACCGCTACCGGTGACACCAAGCAGGGTTTGAAATTTTTTTCCTTGATGAAAGCCTTCAGACAAGGCTGAAATGGCCTCGGGTTGATCCCCTGTTGGGGCAAAATCAGATACGATTTGAAAGTTCATAGATTCTCCCGTCCTAGCACGAAGGTTCTTCGAGGGGGACGGCTACGCCGTCCCCCCCGCACTCCCTATTACGTATTATATTAGACATTTTCTGCTTCACAGTTTAGAATATAACATATCTTGGTACAAGAAACTATGACCCCACCGCCTTCGACGGCGGGGCGCAATCGTGGTTTTCGAAAGGACGGATTACATGAAAGTACATGACAAGCATTTTGTGGTAGAAAAAGCAAAAAAATACCTGACAGAAGATATCGGTCCATCCCGTTATATCGAAAACATCCCCATCGATGGCTGGCAGTATGTTGGGTGGTCTACGGAAGAAGCCCCACATAACCTGGAAAATTTCTCGGCTGTTCCTGAAACGGATTTATCCCTCATCGCTCAGGATGATGCCTGGGGCGGCTATGACCGTACCGGTTGGTTTTCCGCTACTGTTGCCATCCCGGAGGGCTTCGTAAAACCAGGTACCAAGCCGACTCTTCGCCTTCAAATGGTTAAAAATAAGGGCTGGGATATGGCTAACGTCGAATGCCTTCTATATGTAAATGGCAAAGCCACCCAGGGCTTGGATATGTGGCATTCTGCCGTTGTATTGCCGGAAAGTCTCGTATCAGAGACCCAGCTTGACCTAAAAATAAAAGCCTGGGCTGGTCTTTCCAAGGACGGCAAGCTGAGAATATTTGGGGAAACCACCCTTTCATCCCTTCACATGGCGACAGATGAGTTTTTCTATTCGGCGTCGGCTCTCGCTGAGTCTATTGAATTATTGGACGAAAACGACCTTAAGCGTATTAAGCTCAATAGGCTTCTTCAAGAGGCCTTCACAAAAATTAATTTCCAAAACCCAAAATCAGAGGACTACTACACTTCAATCGAAAACGCACTAGAGCATCTCAGCCAAGGCCTGGCCGCCCTGCGCCGGGATGAGGTTAAACCCACCGTTACCGCAGTCGGCCATTCACATATAGACATGGCATGGCTCTGGCGGCTTTCCGCAACCCGGGAAAAAGCATCTAGGACATTCTCAACTGTTCTTAATCTAATGGAAGAATTCCCAGATTACTACTACATGCACTCCTCCCCACAACTGTATAAATTCCTGGAAGAGGACTATCCCGAAATTTTCGAACGGGTAAAGGAAAAAATCCAATCTGGACAATGGGAAGCCACCGGCGGCATGTGGGTGGAAGCGGATACTAATATCCCCAGTGGCGAGTCCTTGATTCGGCAATTCCTATATGGGAAGAGATACTTCAAAGATGTGCTGGGGGTTGAAACCAAGGTGTTATGGCTCCCGGATGTATTCGGCTATTCGGCTTCCCTGCCTCAGATTGCAAAAAAATCCGGTATAGATTATTTCATGACCACAAAAATCAGTTGGAACCAATATAATCACTTCCCCCATGATACCTTTATGTGGCGAGGAATGGACGGCACCGAGATGTTATCCCATTTTATAACCACACCGGCTGATGCCTGGTTCTACACCTACAACGGGGAAATGAAGCCAGAAGAAATCCCCGGCATTTGGAAGAACTATAAGCAAAAAGATGTAAACGACCAATTGCTGCTGGCATTCGGCTTCGGCGACGGAGGGGGAGGCCCCACCAGAGAAATGCTAATGACCCGCCGCGCCCTCGAAGACATCCCCGGTCTGCCATATGTAAAACCTGGCAAGGTAGAGCCTTTCTTCGAGGCCTTGGGCGAAGCAACTAAATCAGAAAAATTGGAAACCTATGACGGGGAGCTTTACTTCGAATATCACCGTGGCACGTATACCAGTCAAGCCTTTGTAAAAAGAGCCAACCGAAATATGGAAAATCTTCTTCATAATATAGAGTTCCTGTCCATGCTACGGGATTTAAAACTTGGCACCGCCGACTATCCGCAAAGTGCACTGGATGAAATCTGGGAAAGGGTACTACTGTTACAGTTCCACGATATAATCCCCGGCACCTCCATTGTGGAAGTTTACAAGGATACACGAGAAGATTATGAGAAGCTGCTGACTCAAAGCACTGAGTTAGTAGAAACCGCAACAACAGCTCTCAATGAAGAGATAAAGCTCAACCAGGATTCCGTAGTCGTATACAATAATCTGTCCTGGCGGCGGGATATGGCGGAAATCTTCCTCCCCTACTCCGACCGTATCAAAGAAGACACCACCTTTGTAGATTCCGACGGCTACACTTTGGAATGCCAGAAAACCGAGAACGGCCTTTATGTAATCTTCACTGAGTTGCCCCCTCTTGGATATAAGACCTTCGCATTAGGTACGGCAAGCGCACCAGTTGCGGATGACTTTTTCAACTTGGAAACAGGGGAAACCACAAGTCTCGAAACCAATTTTTATGAAGTGGAGTTCGATTCCAAGGGGGAAATCACACGCCTATATGACAAGATGGCAAAACGTCTTGTGGGCAAGGGCAGTCTCAATGCCCTAGAAGCATTCGAGGATAAGCCCTTACGATTTGACGCCTGGGATATTGATGTGTTCTACAAGGAAAAGCCCTACGATAATTTTGAATACGGCGGAATAGAGGTAGTAGAACAGGGTAATCTAATGACCGTCCTGCGGCGGAAAATCAAGTTTAATAAATCCGAAATCGAGCAGGATATAATATTCTACACTCGCAATCGCCGGATAGACTTTAAGACAAAGGTCAACTGGCTAGAAAGGCAGACCTTACTCAAGGCAGCATTCCCCCTTAATATTCGCGCAATGAGCGCAACCTACGACACTCAATTCGGTTTTGTAGAGCGGGCCAATCATAGCAATGACGAGCGTGACTTCGCTCAATTCGAGGTATGCGGACAAAAATGGGCGGATGTGTCTGAAAGTGGCTATGGCGTGGCTCTGTTCAATGACTGCAAATACGGCTATGACTGCAAGGACAGTGTGCTGCGCCTGACATTGTTAAAAGCCCCCATCGAGCCAGACAAAACTGCTGACTTAGGCAATCATGAGTTCACTTATGCTCTTTACCCCCATTTCAATAATCTGGTGGGTTCATATGTACAATCCCGTGCCGCGGAGTTCAACAGTCCTGTGCTGGCCTATGAGGTACCAGGCACCAGCGGTAGCAATTTCGCAGAAGTTTCGTTATTGCGTGTGGAGGCTTTGCAGTCCTCCGACGAGGGCCCATCATTACACGTAATCGTAGATACAGTGAAAAAAGCTGAAGACGGCAAGGCTCTGGTACTCCGAGTATATGAAAGCAATAACCGGGCCCTTAATGATGCGGTTATACAACTGGATAGCTGTGTGCGGTTTACGGATGTAGTAGAGACAAATCTAGTGGAAGAACCCCTTGAGGAACAGAATATCAAGGTTGATGGGCAGAGTATTATTTTTGATATTAAGCCTTTTGAGATTAAGACCTTTAAGTTGAATTTATAGTTGTTCTGCTTAAAATGCCGTAATCTCAAGGCTCGTCATCCCGGATTTAATCCGGATCCCATAACCATTGTCGAATGACTAGGGGGACCCCGGGTCAAGCCCGGGGTGACGAGCTTCCATTGCGTCTTAGCGTGACAACCCCTTTGTTATGAGTGAAAATAGTTATAGTTATCTCAACCAATTTTTTTGCGCATGAGCAATTATAGCGAATTAAATGAGAAACAGTCCAGGCCGAGCCGAAAATCGCGAACGCTTCTACGCGTTTTCGGCGACAGACTGGACTGATTTCGAATTAATTCGCTATAACTCATCTGCGCCTTTACGTGTTGGGCTTTCGGCTAATACAAATATACCGTCACTGCCAACAGCGTTGTATATTTTTTCTACCTGTGGTGGGTCCACGTGGAATATAGCTACTTTTTTACCAGCAGCTTTGGCCCGTCGGTACACATCTAAAGACATTTCATCCGCAAAGTCGAAGTCCTTTGGGGTTGCACGTGAGATGTCTTTGACTCTTGGCAGGGGTGTCCACTGTATGGCGTGTATATGCTTGAGGGACGCTTGTTGAGATGCCATGGGATATTTGGTGTCACACCTAATCAAAATTATCATCAGATGTTTGTATCAGATTCGTGTTGGTTTCGTTGTTAAGCAGGAATTTCATGTTTTAAACCTCCTTTAGGCCTTTGATCCAAATCATCAAAAAGCAGCGTATAACTTGGTATGCACATGAGAATTCGCGAAATCTTTGAAAAAATCAACGACCGCTTTTTCCAAAATCATCAAAACCTGTAATATCAGTGTTTCAGTAATTACACATGCCAAGCCGGAGACCACGGCCAGCAAACGAAGTTTGTGAGAGGGGGTGGTCCTACCACCGCGCTTCCCCCGTGCGTACCCTTTCCTTTAACACAGCCTGCTCTGTTTCATTGGGCACTCGTAATCGACGAGCAGGTTCTGTAAGATTTGTATACAGTTCTGGGCGGCGTTCTTCAATGTAACGCTGCCTTATATTTGACATCCCGGACATTTGGGACTGGTAGAACCAATCGGGCTGGGCTTTGGGGATATCTAAATCGATTTCCTTTGACACAATTACGTTACTGTAAAATCCCGCATCCGCCAGTACATGCCCCCAGGGGTCAATAATGCTACTCTTCCCTGCCCCGTTGTAGACATAATTTTTTGCGGTAAGAATATATGTGGAATTATCATTCGCCCTAGTCTTAAGAGTCGCCTCACCAATGGCATCATACCAGCCATAGCCGGCAGTGGGATGCAAAATTATCTCTGCACCCTTCATCGCCAGCACAGACGCAGCTTCCGGGAACATCATATCGTAGCAAATGAGAACCCCGATACGACCAAAATCCAGTTCAATGATATTAAGCTCCTCCCCATCGGCTATATGCCACATTTCGTTGGGAGGGACATGGGTTTTTCGGTATTCCCCAAGAATCTGCCCGTTTGGGCCAAAAATAGAGACTACATTATAGTTCCGTCCATCTATCCATTTGAAGTAACAGGTAGCGATGTGCATTCCGGTAGATTTTGCCAACTGGGAAAACCGTTCCTCAGCGACCTGAGCGGAACGGACTACTAGCTCATTGAAAAATGGAACATCAGCTAGAAGAAACCAACTTACCCCACATATATCTTCTGTTGTGAGAGCAAGCACCGTCCCGGTTTGATTAATTTGGCGTAGCAAACTTATGTGCATATCCAATCTTGGGGTAACATGCTCCTGGATAATCAAATCAATATCAGAGATAAATGAATCTGAAAGACAATCAAAACGCCTATCAAAGCCTAATTCGTTGGCCTGTGTTGCGGCTAAGGTTATTTTTCTCATTTTACACCTCTTGTAGTAAGAAATGGGGGTTTTTATTACGTCTTAACAGGACAGCCCCTTTTTACCCTGTATAGTGAAATCAATGAGCTATAGTTATCGTTTTCATGCCCTGGGATACGGTTTCATGAAGAATAATCCGATAAAGCATATCGCCCCAATTCCTGCACAGGCGGCTTTCCGTTAATGGAATTTCTTCTATTCTTATATCACATTCATCTGACAGTCGCATCAGTACAATTTCGTCTTCCATTTCAAATCTAATCCCGTCAGGGGTAACTATTGGCTTAACAGGCGTAACAAGGAACCGACTAACGGGCCGCAGCCCGTCCAGATTGAAATCATCTGTAATGGAAATGGACTTGCTTTGGCGATTTAAAGTAATATCCCGCTTCCAGCTCTTAATCCCAGCAGATTCAGGATATGCATTTTTAAGCTCCATAGAAATCAGGCTTGATGCCTCATTTTGCACGCATTCAACATCCTGGGCATAATAATCCCCGCCATCCAGCTGGTCCACCCCGGATACCTGAATGCAATTATGATAATCGGAACGGATATACCATATTTCATAACGTCCTGAGCTGAAAGTCTTGACGGAGTATTCCTCCGTGCCAATATCAATAAACAAGGGCTTGCCATTTACATATACCACAAAATTACCGATATCATTATGATTATGAGACTCCAAGTTGTTTCCGGCTTTGGCCGAGAGAAAAAATCCTTTAGCACTACCTTCAAATTCCCGGGCGGACATAACTCCAGTTTTCCATAACCATGACTGGGCCGGGTAATATCCTGATTCAGTACCTATATCCTCACGGAAAAAATCATGCAAAAACATATAAGGCTGGAACCAGTCAAATATTCGCGGCTCTATCCTCTTGGCACCTGCCCCTAATTTCATCATGCCTTCGTCGCCGATTGCTTTCCCATAGCGGTAAATCGTCCCGGAAATAGGCGCGATAGCATCGCCGTCTGCATAGTTCACAAAGTATTCATCGTCAATGAATGTCTTGGTGATGTACTGCCCTATCAATTTGAGCTTCTCATTATCGAAAACATCAATTGCTCCGCCAGAGGCTTCATGGAGCATTTCCAAACATTGAAATAGTCCCCCACCGGCAGCACCCCAGTACATGGGACCTTCGTCGCAGCAGCCGTCTGGGGAATAAGCCTCTACATATGCATCCAAGCTGCGGAAAACTTTGTAAAGCCCCCTGGCTCTAACATCAGGGTCATCCTCCATAATGAGCAGGCATATAATCACATTAAGATTGCACCATGGGTTCCAATTATTTGTCCTGTCCCCGGTAAATCCCATCCACCAATAATCATCCCGGTCTAGGTAATATTTTATTACCCGGGCAGAAACTACGTCTTTGACCCTTTCCCGTATCCGCTTGCTTTTTGCGTCGATTGCGTCACCTAGCAGGTAAAATGCCCATGTCAACAGGGATGCTGTTTCGGATGAGGTAAGATCTACCTCGTGGTCAGTTTCATTAGGGATATCGAAGCCTTTTTTCGCCATCCCAAGAGGCTGAATCCAGCTGCTTTCCTCACATGTAGCAATAATGCCGTTGATTACCTGGTCTATGAATCGGCCTTTGCCCTCCATACATTCCGCAAAAATAAGAAGGCCAAGGGCAGAGCGCCGTTCCCGAAAAAGATCCCAGTGGGGCTTTAGTTGTCCTGTTTTACCCAGAGTAAAGTACATATCCGCTGTAAGTGCCGGCCATTTATACGTTAGAAATTTCTCCCCTGCAGATATCCATTTTCCAGCCAGCTCAAAATCAATTGATTTCCACTCCTTATCCCCATATCGAGGGAATGGAGCGAAACTTCCGATTTTTTTCACATCCTTTAGGTTATACTTTTTTGTTAGCATCGGGCATCTCCTCACGTGAAATTATTCGCGTAGCGTAAAGGGGGCTGTCTTGCTAAGCAAAAACCATGAATATCTATGCAAAGCCTGTCATTGCGAGCAAAGCGAAGCAATCAAGAAGGTTTGATTTGCTGGATTGCTTCGTCGCTTCGCTCCTCGCAACGACGAGGCAAGCGCATAATTATTCATAAAAATGCTTTATAAGACAGCCCCTGCCGCCGAAGGCAGGCGGGGGTTGCTGGTTTGCGTAGCGTAATAGCTGACTGGCATAGGTTTGCGGCCTGCATACGCAACCCCCTCGCCGCCTACGGCGTCTTTCCCCCTTCCTTCTGAAGGGGGCTTCTCACCGTCCTACATATCAGTCGAGGTTGGGGGAACTCCTACAGAATCCCTTTCAACCAACTCAAAGGGGACTATCTTACTCACAACCACCATATCCTTATCTTTTCTGGCCTCAAAAAAATAATTAACCGCCAATTTGCCCATCAACCGCCTATCTGTTCTTATGGTTGTAAGGCAGGGCAGCACCATTTGAGCCGCCAAAATATCATCGAATCCCATTATGGATATATCATCGGGAACCCGTATACCCATTTTCGTGAGCAAATGAATCATGACAATAGCAGTTCTATCCCCGGCGCAAAACCACGCCGTCGGGTATTTATCCATGCTGTTTATATAGTCCCCTAAGGCTTCCTCTGTATTAAACAACTGAAAACCCTGTTTTCCCAACACACAAAAACGGTCTTCTACAGGAAGATTAGCTCTTTGCATAGCCAAATTATATCCGCACCACCGCTCGTATACACTGGTGGCAGTGTGGATAGGGCCGACAAAGCCTATTTCCTTGTGACCAAGCTCAATAAGCTTATTGGTTGCGGCAAGGCCTCCTGTTATATTGGATGAACCTATATAGGGCAGTCCATCGTATACGATATCTACGGTCATAACAGGTAATTCCATCTCTTTCAGTTTTTCTACATAGCCTGTATCAAAAATGCCTACCACCAAAACACCGATACTATGCATTCCTTTTGGAATAGCAGGCAGTTCCCCGGCTTCTTCCATTTCCTTTGATACAACACTATGAACAGAGCACACACCGCGGGTTTTTACTTCATTGTCAATTGCCCACAGTACATCCGAATAGAAAAAAGCATCCCCATGTACATACTCTGGCAAGATTACTACTATACATGAATCTTGAGAAAACTCCGGCACAGAATGTTCACCCAGATAGCCCATTTCCACAGCTTTTTCGATAATACTGCGGCGCAAATCATCCCCTACCCCAGCTCGACCCCGCAGGGCCAGCGAGACAGAGTTCTTTGATACGCCAACACTGTTAGCAATATCCGCAATTGTTACTTTTTTCGGTCTTGCTATATGGTCCATACTCACGCCTCCTTACATTACAAGAATAATGTTTTAACATTATCGTGTCAACTATTTTTCATTATGAGCTATGTTTGAACGCAATATGTCGAACATAATATCCGGCAGCAACTATAAATATTTATGGATTGTACCAGACTGCGGATTATTAGGATATATATAATGCATAGTGGGCCAAGCTGAGCACGATTCATCATTGTGCAATATTTTTTTCTTTGCTTGACAAAACTAATGCAGTAAAATTATAATCGAACTGCCAGGATGGTCTGTCAAAAATGCAGAGCATTTGGTGCAGTTAATTACTTATTTATAGGGAGGAAATTACATGTCAAAGTATTTGTTTCGCTTGTGTCTTCTGGCTTCCTTAGTGTTTGCGCTGTTCATTTTATCCGGTTGTAATCGTGGTAACAATGTAGCAAACTCAGGATTAAACGCAGAAGAATGGGTAGGACAATGGGATCTGCCCGATGAAGAAAGATGGTTTGGCCCTTTTGACGAGACCGTAACAGTAAGGCTTGCATTTCCCGTTAACGCAGCCCATGAATGGGAGGATGGTGACTCCGTAACCGATAACCTATGGACACGCTCTTTCAGAGAGCACTTAAACATCGAAATCGACATTATGTGGGAAGCACTACATGCAGGCGGCGACTATGAAACCAGACTAAACCTAGCCATCGCTTCCGGTGATGTGCCTGACCTTATCCGTTTTGAAACAGCAACACAGTTTGCCAATATGCAAACTGCGAACCAACTGATGAACATGACGACGATGTTTGACCGCTTCGCGTACCCGCTGGTGCAAGAGTTATTACGTGCCGACGGCGTCGCAATGACATGGGGCACAGTAGGTGAAGGCTTGTATGGGATACCTACCCAAGGTATTGAGATTGGCTCACCCCGGATGCTTTATATGCGCCGGGACTGGTTCGAAGCCACAGGCTTACCAATGCCCACAACTATTGAGGAGTTCTTCCACGCAGCCGAAGTAATGGCTCGGGAAAATAACGCCTTTGCCCTCGGCCAAGCCGAAGGTTTGATTCATACAGGCGGTATGGCTGATATTTTGGGCCCCGCCAACGCCTTTGGTATACAGCCTATGGCATGGGTAGATGACGGCGAAGGCGGCCTTGTATATGGTTCCCTTGATCATCGTCTGATGGAAGTCTTGGAAATTTATGCACGCTTCCATGCTGAAGGCCTTATAGATCCCGGTTGGACCTCTTTGACCGGTGGCGAGCTGGGTGAGCAATTGACCACAGCAAGAATCGCCGCGATTTCAAGTATGGTATGGCTTAATGGCTGGCCTCTTGGTATGGGCTGGGATACGGATTACTGGACAGATTGGATTATCCTGCCAATACTACCATCCGAAACCTTAGCAGGACCGGTAGAGCCTCAAGCACTTATTCGCCCTGCTCAACGCTTAGTATCCATCAGAGAAGGTTTTGAATATCCCGAAGCTTTCTTCAAAATGTGGAACTATGCAACTGCTATGCTTGAAGACCAAGTGCGCGGACAACAGGAAATCTATCACCCGCGCTTTATGGATAATCCTTTCACCTATTTCCCAAATCCAATGCAAAACCCAACAACACATCGCAACCTAACCGCGTTTGCAACAGCTTACCCAGACGGAAACGGTGAACCGGATCGCTTCTTTACACAACAACACGACTGGCAAATCTTCCCCAACTTCCAGCTCTTCCTTCAAGATGAAGGTACCGACAGGCGGGAGCATTGGGCCAACTGGAGCACCTGGTACGGTCCCAACTCCACATGGGGTGTCTTGACAGGCTATATGGATAGCGGCTTGCTATATTCCTGCCGAGCCATGGGTACAATAACCTATTCCATGGTTTTGAACTGGCCGGATTTGGTTGACCTTGAGCAAACCTTCTTTATTGAGGTTGTAACCGGACAGCGTCCCGTTTCTGATTTTGTAGACCACTTTATCCCCACATGGATGGCCATGGGTGGCGAACGAATCACCGAAGAAATGAATGAATGGTGGGCTACTGTCAATTAGCAACAGTATTAATGTATATGTATATTCGGGGGGTTGTCCATGTAAAGTGGCAACCCCCGATTTTTAAGCTTATTCTGTTAAAGAGGTGCGCCCATGACAGGGAAAAAAGGAAAATGGAAAAACGTTGATTTTTGGCTGTATGTAATGGTTCTACCCGCGTTTATTCTTGTGCTGATATATAACTATATACCGCTTTTTGGTTGGGCTATCGCCTTTCAGCGGTACAATCCGGCTTTGGGTATGTTTGGCTCACCCTTTGTCGGTCTGGACAATTTCAGAATGCTATTCGCAAACCCCATGTTTGTTCAGGTAATTTATAACACGGTTTATATCGCAACTGCTAAGATTATCCTTATGTTCTTCACGCCTTTGATTATCGCTATTTTGCTAAACGAAATACTCCGTGACTGGTATAAAAGGACTTTGCAAACAGCAATCTACTTACCGCATTTCATATCCTGGGTAATCCTGGGCGGTATGTTTATTAATATACTCCATCCAGGCGATGGTATCGTTAACCAGATATTGGGTTGGTTTAATATCGGTCCCATCTTCTTTTTAGGTGATGCTTCTGTGTTCCCCCACGTGATAATCTGGACCGATGTCTGGAGAAGCTTTGGCATGGGTACGATTATCTACATGGCGGCTATCTCCTCCATTGACCCCGGCTTATATGAAGCCGCAAGCCTGGATGGTGCCAAGCGGTTTAGGCGCATGTGGCATATTACTATACCGGGACTGGTACCCATTATGGTACTGCAAGCGATTCTTGCCTTGGGCAATGTGTTAAACGCAGGCTTTGACCAAATTCTTAATATGTATAGTGCAGCTGTGTATTCCACCGGTGATATCTTGGATACCTTTATATTTAGGCGAGGTTTGGTGGGTGGGCAGTTTGCCATGGCTACTGCTGCGGGCATATTCCGTTCCGGGGTGTCCCTTGTACTGATTTCGACTTCGTACTTTTTTGCGTACAAGTTTGCTAAGTACCGGATATTTTAGGGGGGCTCACACATGAAAAATATAAAACGCAAAATAAAGAAATCACCGGGAGAAAAGGCTTTTGAGGCTTTTAACTACACCTTGCTTACAATACTGGCTCTAAGCTGCCTTCTTCCCTTTATTCATATATTCGCCCTGTCATTAAGCTCCGCTACTGCGGCTATGCAAGGACGGGTAGGGCTTTGGCCTGTTGATTTTACGTTTTTTGCCTATAATTTCGCCTTTACCGAAACAGGGCTTATAAACTCTATCTGGATTTCCATCCAGCGGGTTGCACTAGGTGTTCCCATCAGTATGGGGCTTGTTATTTTGGCGGCTTTCCCCCTTTCCAAAACCGACAAGGAACTACCGGGCAGGACAATTATTTCCTGGTTTTTTGTTATAACCATGGTTGTTGGAGCAGGCTTGATACCTTTCTTCTTGGTGGTTTCGGCTACGGGGCTCCGCAATACCATATGGGCCTTGGTCATCCCCAGTGCTGTTGGGGTATTTAACATCACAATTTTGCTCAATGTTTTCCGCCAGATACCCAGAGATTATGAGGAATCGGCTTTGGTTGAGGGCGCGTCCCAGTTTCGGATTCTTTGGCAAATCTATGTGCCTCTTTGCAAGGCAACCTTGGCAGCTCTGGTCTTGTTCACGACTGTTGGGCACTGGAACGAATGGTTCCACGGGATGATTTTCATGGACATGCGCGCAGACCAACCCATGCAGACATATCTGCGGGGGAATCTTATTATGCCTGACTTTACGCTGCTTAGTCCGGAGCAATTCATATTAATGATGCAATTTAATACACGAACCTTCGGAGCCGCGCAGATTATGATTGGTACGATACCGATACTGCTGGTGTATCCCTTCTTGCAGAGGTATTTCATCAAGGGTATGGCTTTGGGTGGACTTAAGGGATAATTTCACAAACGGAGGATAAAGATGCAAAAAATCAAACTGACCGAACAATCAGCCGAGCGTAATGCAAAGTTTATTTCCCGGGAAGGCGATGCCTTGGTTTTTCGTATGCCAAAGGAAAACGGCGGTATAAACATTCCTGAACTTGTAGGCTGCAAAGAGCGTTATTTCACCTTCTTTGCGGAAAGCAAAACCGAGCACAGTGTTTGCATGAAGCTCTGTTTTTATACCGATAATAGTGACAAGTACTCGTTTTACATTAACTTTGGGCTGCTTCCTAATATCCGTGCGTTGGTTTGCATGGATATGGAATGGGTCAAGGGAGATAAGGTATTTCCCGAGCGCAATCCAGGGCAGGTTAAGCTAGTATGTTTGGGCGAGCATATTCATAGGGATCACATAACAAAGGTGACCATCGAAAACAGCGATTGCTTTACGGAGATAGATTTCGCGATTTCCGACCTTAAGCTTACAGACGAGTACCCAACCGAGTTCCCTATTCCTGATGTTAAGCTGATAGACAAATATGGACAGTACAAACTCAAGGACTGGCCTAACAAAATAAAAAACGACGACATGCTAAGAGAATGTCTGACCAATATCGCCGGGGTACAAGGTGAAAAGCCTGTTTTCCCATTTTCACATTGGAACGAGCGGTACGGCAGTGCAAAGGATTTGAAACTCACCGATGGCACAGGCTTCTTTGATAAAATCAAAAATGACGGCCGTTGGTGGCTGGTAGACCCCCAGGGCTACGCATTTTTCAGTGTGGGGGTGGATGTAATCATACCCCAAATTGGTTGCCGGGTTGACGGTGTAGAAAAGTGGCTTGATTGGCTTCCTTCAGAGGACGACCCTGTATACGGCAAGCTCTTTGAACATGTAAAGTCCGCTCATAGTGAGCAGGTGCATACATTTTTTCCATATGAGCTGGCGAACATGCACAAGGTCTTCGGTGATAACTGGTATGAGATTTGGCAGGATTTTATGCCACGGTTCTTGAAAAATAGCGGATTAAACACTGTGGGCAATTGGTCGGATTACAGTCTCAGTGATAAGACAGGTATGCCCTATGTAGACTGGCTTAGGGAGTTCCCAACAACTGAGACCCTTATTTTCCGCGATTTTCCGGATGTTTACAGCCCTGAGTACAGGGAAAATGCGAAGCGATGCGCGAAACTTCTTGAGGGAAATAAAAATGACCCTAATCTAATCGGCTACTTCCTCCGCAATGAGCCCCATTGGGCCTTTGCAGACAAAGTAAATCTTGCCGATGAAGTGCTCTGCTGCGGTATCAATACCCACTGCAAGGACAAGCTCATTGAGTTCTTGAAAGAAAAATATACAACCATTGACGCATTTAACAAGGCATGGGCGTTAGACCTTAATAACTTCGATGAACTTAACCACTGCTTTGACGGCGGCGCACGAAAGCCTTCCGGCCTTACCCCTGCGTCCAATGAAGACATGCGTACCTTCTATAAAATTTTGCTTAATGAATACATCGCCGTACCTTCGGAAGAATGCCGAAAGGTAGACCCTAATCACATGAACCTGGGTATGCGTTGGGCATGGATTAATGACCCTGATATTGTATCCGGATGGCAGCATTTTGATGTGTTTTCAATTAACTGTTATCAAGCTGACGCCGTCCCAATGATGGATTATGCTGTAAACGCTGGAGTAGACTTGCCTATCATGATTGGCGAATTCCAATTTGGCGCATTGGACGCGGGGCCAACCGCGTCAGGTTTATTTAGTGTCATGACCCAAACAGGACGGGCGCGGGCATATCGTCATTATGTTGAAAGGCATGCCGCCCACCCCAACGGTGTAGGAGTCCATTACTTCCAGTGTTATGACCAGTTTACCCTTGGCCGTGCTGACGGCGAGAATTATAACATTGGATTCTTGGATTTATGCTCTCAGCCCTATGAAACATTTATAAATGACGGAGTGCTCAAAACCAGTGAAATTATCTATGAAATCATGGAAGGGAAAACACCACCCTACAGTGGCGAAAAAGCTGATTATATCCCTATGATTGCATACTAGGAACCAAGCCCCCTTCTTTAGAAGGGGGTGCCGCCGAAGGCAGGCGGGGGTTGCTGGCCTGCGTAGCGTAATAACTGACTGGCATAGGTTTGCGGCCTGCGTACACAACCCCCTCGCCGCCTTCGGCGTCTTTCCCCCTTCCTTCGGAAGGGGGCTTTACAACCGCATTGCAGGAGGACAAATGAAAAAAGTAAGACTTGGCAATACAGGAATGGATGTAAGTGCGCTTATTTTCGGGGGCATGATTGTAAGAGAAGAAACCCCTAAGGACAGCGCACGTTATGTAGCCGAAGCAATAGAGCATGGAGTAAATTACTTCGATGTCGCGCCTGTCTACGGCGACGCGGAGGTAAAACTTGCCCCGGCACTGGCCCCCTACCGCAAGGATGTGTATCTGGCTTGCAAAAGCGTATGTCGCGGCGGGGATATCGAAAAGGAACTACACAACTCCCTAAAAATCTTTAACACAGATTATTTTGATGTATATCAACTACACGCCCTGACCACATCCGGCTGTGTGGAAGAATCCTTTGCAAGTGGCGGCGCAATGGAAGTGCTTCTCCGTGCGCAAAAGGCCGGGAAAATCAGGCATATCGGTATAACTGGCCACGGCGAGGATGCATCCATTCAAGCCCTAGCTTATTATGATTTCGCTACTCTGATGTTTCCGGTAAATTGGTCTTTGTTTTTGGAAGAGGGATATGGGCGTAGAGTACTGGATATTTGCAGGCACAAAAATGTCGGTGTTATAGGGATGAAATCACTGACCCATCGTATGTGGGTAGACCAGGAAGAGCGCAAGCGTTTTCCAAAGTCATGGTGTATGCCGATTTTTGACAATAATAAACTGGCCATTGCGGCTTACAGGCACGCCCTTTCAGTGGGTGCGGATGTACTTGTTCCGCCGGGTAACTTTGAATCCTATTCGTATGCTCATGAAATAATGGAGGATTGCGCGGATGCGCCTTTTAGCAATGACGATATGAGCGTCTTGCAAGATGAGCTTGCGCGTGTTCGCGGACCGCTTTTATTCAATATGAATAATGCATAAAATAACCAAAATTGAAGGAGGCTTTTCATGGTTGACTTAGCAAGAGTAGCAAAAATCACAAACGGTAAGACACGCCTATTCTCCGCAGAAAACGTCTATGGCGAAAAAGGCAAAGGGGGCATGGCGGAAGTATCAGCAACGCCACAACCCGAGGTAGTAAAAATCGGCCAAGTATGGGATGAAAAAAGTTGGGCAGCAAGGGAGCTGGGTCAAAAATGGAAGGTACGCCCTTGCATCGAGTTACCGCCCCAGTCCGTCACCACGATTATGGACACAGATGGTCCAGGCCGTATCACCCATATCTGGATAACCGTAGACCAAAAACGCTACAGAGATATCATCATAAGAATGTACTGGGATGGCGAAGAAAATCCCAGCGTGGAGTCACCCCTCGGCGACTTTTTCTGTTGCGGATTCTCGAAAGCGTTAAACATCACATCCATTCCTATAAATGTAAACGCAACCGGCGGGCTTAATTCCTATTTCTCTATGCCCTTCCGCAAGCATGCACGTATTACAGTAGAAAACCGCGCACCGGAAAAACAGCAAGGCTTCTTCTATGCAATCAGCATGGATGAAGATACTGTAGACCCGGATGAAGGATATTTCCATGCAAAATTCCGCAGGGAAAACCCATTGGAATATATGAAAGACTATCTAATCGTAGACGGCATCGTAGGCAAGGGCCACTATGTAGGTACCCAAATGTGCTGGCAGCAAAATGCTCCAGGTTGGTGGGGCGAAGGTGAGTTTAAGGCCTTTATAGATGGGGATAAAGAGTTCCCAACTTATTGTGGTACCGGAACCGAGGATTATTTTGGCGGAGCATGGGCCTTTTGCGGTAATTATTCCGCGCCTTTTATGGGATATCAGGATATGTTTAACGCCGGAGCATATGGCAAAGAAAGAATACGCCCAGTTCTGGAATTGGGCAGCCGTCATAGTATGTACCGCTTCCATTTGAGCGACCCCATTCGCTTCCATGAAGATTTTAAGGCATATATGCAGGCATTGGGCTGGCGTTCCGAAGGGCGTTACTTGCCACTAGTCGATGATATTGCATCGGTAGCATATTGGTACCAAACCGAGCCTCATAATAAATTTGAACCACTTGGCTCTAGAGATGATTTAGAAGTAATTTAATTATAAGAAGTAGTATAGGGGCTGTCTCATTAAGCATTTTTATGAATAATTATGCACTTGCCTCGTCGTTGCGAGGAGCGAAGCGACGAAGCAATCCAGCAAATAAAACCTTCTGGATTGCTTCGCTTTGCTCGCAATG
>WQVF01000040.1 GCA_009781725.1 Defluviitaleaceae bacterium | reverse complement strand
TTGCGCTCTTTTGAAGTTTAAGTTCGCACTTGGTGCGAACTTAAACTACATTTTAGCGCAAAAGTTCTGCGAAGCTTCAACGCAGAATTTTGCGCTCTTTTGAAGTTTAAGTTCGCACTTGGTAGAATTACAAGGTATATTTTAGTTACGGGCATTTTTAGTCGCTATACTGCATTGATTGATATTGTTTCGCAATCAACATTGCATTTTCGATAATGGGTCTAGTGCCATCAACACGTAAAACAGGGCAGCTGATTTCTTTTGCCCACTGCTCATGCCGCTGTAGTGAAACGGAATGATAATCTATCTCGTATTGCTGAATATAGTTATAAAATTCTTGATGGCTATTGTGTAAGTCCCCGCCTTCAAGAACTCTTTCTCCATAACGCTCGAACGCTCGAGCCTTTACTCGTTCAAGCCTTATTTGGGTTGGCACAGACAATAGCACCGCCAAGTTAAATAATGGATTAACAAAATCCCAAAGGATGCTACCTATTGTTCCCGACATTACAAAGTGAGGATGTTTTGCTAAATCATTTTTAAGATGTTCGATAATCTCGTCCCGTGGGCGAAGTTCCGCAAACCTAAAAGAGCCTACCTCATCTTGGGGAGGATAGTAATAATCATCTAAATCTAAGTGTGGAAAGCCAAGCTGTTTTGCCAGTTCTCTGCCAAGTGTAGTTTTCCCTGTCCCACTTGCTCCGTTTACTATAATTCCTCTGGCTGTGAGGCTGTGTATCGTTGTATCGCCATTCAAATATGAATAAATAGATGAAATATGCTGTTCGTATTTGTTTGGGTGGCGGCTTTCGTCAAACAAAATACGGGATAATTTCCGTTCAATTTCTGAAATTAGTTTTTTGTCCCGCAAAACCAAGTGACTTCCCTGCGATGTATATTCACCATCTAAAAATACTTCTGTAACTGGAAGCGCATTGCTTATTTTAAAAATGGCAGGGCGATTCGTGTGGCCTATATGATAATAAGCAGAGCGGATGTCCCTATCTGGCAAACTACATAATCGTTGGATTCTGCCAAGCTCTGCAGAGGCGCGATTTGAAATACTGCTGGTTGGAATCGCCCAATATATTTGGGGATTATCTTTGTCTTGAATACAACAGTATATAGGCCGCTCTTTGTCGTCTTTGTATGTGCCACCCAAGTCTTTGACCAGATAAATGTATCGCAACGATAATTTATAGAATCCCGATTGTTTCATTGAAAGCATCCCTTCCTTTGAAAAAAGCCCCTCGCACAAGCAAAGGGGCTTTTCTTCAAACCGCACATTTATCACGCTTGCGGTAGGCGTATTCTGTCAAACCACCAATTTGTCACGCACAGTGGTAAGCGTATTCAATCAAACCGCAAATTTATATTCGCCAACGGTAGGCGAGTTCAGGAGCATCTCTGCTCTATATTAGTATTATGCCACAGCCATAAAAATATTTCAATGCCGATTAAGAAAGTCCTGGACACAAAACAATACCGTTATTTCAAGGCTCGTCATCCCGGATTTAATCCGGAATCCCATAACCATTGTCGATGACTAAGGGCTATTTATTATGTCTTAACAAGACAATCCCACTCCTTGTTTTAGATTATTCCACAAACACAGCAGAGTACCAATTGGTTTCTGAGTCGTGGTCTTGTGCCACGAATAGTGGCAGGTCGAATTTTTTTACAGTTTTGAATACATCTATGCCAATGGAGTGGAAGGCTGGGCGGGCTTTTTGAGGTACTCGACAATCCTCGCCACTGACCTTAGCACAGGTCTTACATAATCCACAATCACTTAAGGAGAAAGCAAAGTGATACCCATCTAGGAAGCAGGCCCGTTCAATTTCAAAAGAAATCTTTTGGGATATATGCTTGTTGGCACCCCCTATTATTATCCCCCAGGAGTAATGCTTAAAGATTTCCTGATATTCTTTCATAGAGAGATGGGATTTTTGGTAGGGACAGGTATGGAATTTCCCAAAATCGCCGCAACCAAAGATGCATTTAAGGGCCACCCGCGGGTCAAAAACTATATCCTCTATGTTAAATTTTACTGCGTTTTTCGCGCCCATTTCCAGGGCTAAGTCTAAGTATTTCTTCACAAAAATCTTCCCTTCGAGTTAATTTTATCGTATGATACCAGTAAAATAATAAGCACGCACCCTTTTGTCATTGCGAGGTGCGAAGCGACGAAGCAATCCAGTATTTTTGCAAACGCTGGTACTTCTGGATTGCTTCGGCTTCGCCTCGCAATGACAGTTATCGACCAAGGAGGAACCCCTATATGGCGAAAATTTCATTAACTGTCAAGTCCGAATCTTTAGGATTTCATACCCATCTTGAAGTAATTTTTCCGGAGCATGATGTTCAAAATGCAAAAGTACTCTATTTGCTCCACGGCCTTAGCGACGATTGCACCGCCTGGGGCCGTATGACTCGGATTTATCACTATGCCATGATGCATAATTACATTGTCATTATGCCCGAGGTACAGCGAAGTTTTTATAGCGATATGGCCTTTGGCAGCCAGTATCTCACGTATGTATCTCGGGAACTGCCTGTGCTTTGCGAGAAAATACTTAATATCCGCCATGTCCGGGAAAAAACCTTTGTTGCAGGGCTGTCCATGGGAGGGTATGGCGCAGCTAAAATTGGGCTGTCCAGGCCGGATTTCTATAATGCCATCGCAAGTTTTTCAGGGGCGATGGATATGAAGTACCGGACAGAGGCGGCAAAAAAAATGGAACAAAACCCGTTACCGGAAACGAGGGCCATTCTCGGGGATGTAGATGTTTACCCGGATAAAGAAGACTTGTTCTTTCTAGCAAGTCAGGTCGCTAAAATGCCTAGTAAACCAAGGATGTTTATTACCTGCGGAGACAAGGACTTTCTGCTGGATGACAACCGCCGTTTTGATGCTCATCTACAAAGCTTAAATTACAGCCATATTTATAAGGAGTGGGAAGGGAATCATACATGGGATTTTTGGGAAGAATGCCTGCCTATGACTTTTGACTTTTTTGGTGAGCCTTCATGAATGACCCACTGCACGATATCCACCACTATAGCCCTACCTTTACCATCGCTCAGATAATCAAGTTTTGCGAAAAAAAAGGCCTGGAAGTAAGCCGTGCCATGATACAGAATTATATCCGGGCGGGGCTTCTTTCTCCCCCTGCAAATCGGCTGTATACACAGAAGCATTTGGCGGCGTTGGTGGTTATTTTACGGTTTAAGAGTTTATTTGATATCCAGACAATAAAGCAAGTCTTAGCCCCACATATGGATGAGGAGGGGCTGCCCATTGAGACTTATAAATGGCTGGTGGAAAAGCAAAAATACGTTATGGAATTATGGGCAGAAAAGATTGCACCGGTAATAGCCGCCGAGCCAGAGGATAGGCAGCATCTGTTGCTAATGGCACACATAGCAGATATTAATGATTTAAAGGAGTAGCAATGGACTACATCTTATCAGAAGTCAAGGATTTTGATTTAGCGCAAACACTGGACAATGGACAATGTTTCCGTTGGCAACCTACAGGGGACGGCTATATCGGTATAGCTCATGGTCGACAGTTGCAATTGATAATAGATGGGAATAGGCTTATCCTTAAAAATATGTCTCCAGATGAGTTTGAAAATACCTGGAAAGAATATTTTGACTTGAATCGGGACTATTCCCATATAAAAAATTTATACTCAATCGACCCTCATTTGGCTAAGGCCACGGCCTTCTCCCCTGGCCTGCGGGTTTTGCAGCAAGATCCCTGGGAGACTTTGATTACTTTTATCTTGAGCCAAAACAGCAATATCCCTCGTATAAAGAAAATGGTGCTGGAGCTATGTCTTAACTTTGGCAAGGTTTTGCCCGCAGGGGGCCGCGCCTTCCCTACCCCGGAGGCTTTGGCTCCTCTTACCCAAGAGGATATGGCACCGGTAAAAACCGGCTATCGTGCCCCATACATAATAGATGCTGCAAGGCAGATAGCCGAAGGCAAAATTTGTTTATCTGATTTGGCAGACAAACCCACGGATGAACTTAAAAAATCCCTGCTCCAAATCCATGGGGTAGGGCCTAAGGTGGCGGAATGCACTGCTCTTTTTGGGTTTGGCAGGGTAGAGGTTTGCCCGATGGATGTATGGATGAACCGGGTTATGAATAATCTGTATCCAAATGGCTTCCCAAAGGAGATATTGCCTACCGCCGGGATTGCGCAACAATATTTATTTCATTATGCGAGGAACGTATTATCCCCGTCATTGCGGGCTTGACCCGCAATCCCCTCCCTTCGCCAAGGTCGGGGGATTCCGGGTCAAGCCCGGGACACGTCAATCTAATTTGTAAAATATCCCAAAAACCGTTAAGTTACTCTGGGTGATAAAAATGGAATATTGAACAGATTCCACGAAGAACTAACAATAGTGGAAGAAGCGTCCGAACACGATGGTTATAGCGAATTAATTCGAAATCAGTCCAGCCTGTCGCCGAAAACGTGTAGAATCGTTCACGATTTTCGGCTTGGTCTGGACTGTTTCCCATTTAATTCGCTATACTTGCACAGTGTGGGCAACACATTGTTGATTCTAGTATTAGGAATGTTATGCGGCTTGCAACGCATAGATGATATCCATGATCGGGCGAAATCGAAGCCGACAGGAGCGTTTCTTAACAAGTGGTTTAGCATAACAAGCATTCCTTGTAGGGCTCAAGTTTATAGTATCCTTAATTAAACGCTCTTACTCAGGTTAGTAGGTTGGCAAAACATAAAACTTACAAAAGTGTTACAAGCTTTAGCAAAAACAACCCCGGCAACCGCTTCGCCATTTCCATGTCATCTGAGGTACGCGGTTTTGAATCCGCATGACATGGATATGACGGCGCATTGCCGGGGCCGGTTTATATATAGGACCGGTGAGCGTACCAATCTATATAACTATCTTGGCTTCTTAAAACCTAACGTCATGCCATCTTTTACAAAGTGGCCTGTGCCTGTAACTTTTACCTTCTGCTTCTTCCGGGCGATGATGATAACCACTGCTACAACCAACAACATCGTACCGGCCATTGGCAGCATAATTGATATACCCATACCGCCAGTTACTGGCAGGTCTAACTCTGTCCAGTTGACAAGATACCATGTGCCGTCGCCTACGCAGGTGCCTGTACAATCGCATACATAGTGCAGTGGGGGCATGGGGGCCCCGCCTACTTGGGTTACCGTAAAGCCTGCTGGGTTTCCTGCATCAACCACGACCCGCCATTGGCCCATTGGCATTTGGAAGCCGTTTGGAACTTGTACTTCAACCAATTGGTAAGTAAAGCCGGGGGCCATGTAGAAGTAAACCGGGTTGGCACCTGGGCTTGACTCGATTGGTCTTTCTTCCCATATGGGGTCTACGCCGCTAGAGTTTGCATCTGTTACAAGATATGCACCGGATGTACCCAGGCCGGTTTCGCTGGTGCGGAACAGCCTAAAATGTGCACCGGTTAGCAGGTTACCGCTTATATCTGTTTTGTAGAACTCGAAGAGTACACTTGACACGGCAAAGTTGATATCGAAGTTATTTAGCGGGTGATGATGCCCCTGGTTGGATGCCCCTGGGCTTCTTGAGGCGGAAAGCAAATCTGGCAGAATATCTGTTGGGTTAGAGGGTGCGAGGAGATTGGACGGCGGTATTGCCAAAAAGCTGGCCGTATTGCCCTCAAACACTGTATCTGCGCTGGTTGTGATATTTCTAAAGTACAGTGATAGCCCTGTGCCCGGTGTATCTGTTGGTAAGGGGCTGGGGTAGTAGCCATGATCGCTTGTAAAGATACCGCCGCCCATGCCTTCTATTGCGCGGTTGTGAGAGATGGTTAGGCCGGTTGCGCCGGTTTGCACTCTCATTTGGGCACCGCCGTCAAGCCATACACCGCCGCCATCGTACTGGGCATCATTGCCTGTGATATTTTTGGCACCGGTGCCTCTTAAGTTAATTATACCGCCATTGTAGGTGCCCAAAAGCCAGTCCCAGCCGGCCCCACTGCCAACCCATATTCCACCGCCATATTCGGCAATGTTGGCATTTACAATTGGGCTACCAGCTTCGTCTTGCTGACCGCGTGGGCCGCCGATTGTACCGCCGTACATGTTAAAGGTAGGAGCTATGGAAAGATCTACAACCGGTGTGGCTTGGAACATGCCGCCGCCTCTATAAGAAGCGGTGTTGGCGCGTATCACGCCACCGTGCATATTTACCGTTCCCCCGTCGCCCGCTGTTGCTACTTGCATAATAAGGATGGCTATGCCGCCGCCGTCGGTTGCTGTGTTGTATTCTATCCTGCCGTTGTTCATGGTAAAGGTAGAGGGGCCTCTTACTGCCGCGCCACCGCCGTAAGACGTAGCGGTATTGCTTGCAATGCGTGCAGTGCCACTCATTGTAAAGGTGTTGGCTCCAAAAATAGCGTCTTGTAAAGTACCGCCGCCAACATATGCCGTGTTATTGCGGATTTCCCCTGCTGACATATTAACGCTTGCGGCATTACCGATTACGCTGACGCCTCCGCCCCAGCCACCGGCCATTATGCCTCCGCCCCCACCTGAGGGTAAAGCTATTGCTTCGTTGTATGCAATTGTGCCAAAGGTCGGATACTGCGCTGTGCCGCCTTGCTCCATTACAAATATGCCATTCTCAACGCCTACACCGCCACCGACAAAGGCAGTGTTGTCTCTTATGGTACCGGCAGAAATGTTGAATGTACCGGCGACATGTACACCGCCGCCGCCATTTGAATAGCTTGCTAATGTTGGGGTTATCCCATTACCCCTAATGGTGCCACCGGTAAAGTTGGGCGCGGTACCGCCATGTCGCATTTCAAACACTGCACCCGCGTCTACACGTACGCCATGTGGCCGGTTGGCAATGTCCGCGTCTGTGTCGCCTATGACGCCACCTCTCATGGTAAAGCCGGTATCGGTGCCACCAAGTACTACACCGCTTCCGCCGCTGCCGGTTGTCGGGTGCAAGGAATAGCGATGATTGCGTATTGTGCCGTTTGTCATATACATATAGCCGTTGCCGCTGATGTGCACACCGCCGCCGCTTAATGCAAAGTTTGTGTCAATCATGCCGGCGTGTAATTCCAAGCGGCTGTTTGCGCCCGTCACTCTTACTCCGCCGCCAAATGCGTCTAGTGCTGGTGCGGCCGTGCCTGTGGCAGTGTTACCGGTGATGCGCCCTGTGCCGGGGATTGGTGTGGGGATTGGTGCGGGCGTGGGGCTAGGTGCAGGCAAGTAATCTTTCATAAAGAAGTTACCGCCGCCGCTTACCTGTGCCCCACCGCCTTGCTGGGCGATGTTGCCCAAGGCTGGGTTGGTATGGCCCAAGATGCCGCCATGCATAAAGATATTGGCACCAACGCCACTAGATACTACGCCACCGCCAAAGTCGGCTGCGTTTCTAAATATCACACCGCCATGGATTCTAAACTCAGCTGCAAATGCGGTGTTGGAGCTAAACACATACACCCCGCCGCCATACACAGCCGACTCGTTATACTCAATGGTACCGCCGTGCATTATAAACCGAGTATCCATGTACATATAAACGCCACCGCCGCTGGTGTATGACCAGTTATCGTAAACGGTGCTGCCGCTGTGCATTATTAGATTGCCTACGCCGTTGCCGGTATCGTCACCATAGATGAATACGCCGCCGCCGCGGTTTGCGCGGTTTGCGGATATTGTCCACGGGCCGTACATGTGCAGTGTTTGGCAGGAGATGAATATACCGCCGCCGTCGTATTCGGCTTCGTTGTAGCTGATATTAACCACACCTGTGCGTATGGGGACTCTGGTGCCACCAATCCATATGCCGCCAGGCCCAAGCCAGCCGCCTTCTATTGTGTAGGTGAGCCATTGCCCATCTTCCCAGTAAACGCCGCCGCCACTGTGGTCTGCAGTATTGTTTATGATATTAATGGGGCTTACCGTCCCTGTTTCGGGGTCTTCGAAGGTTAATCTGCCTGCCTGGGTAATAAAGATACCGCCACCAAAATTGTTGCTTCTATTTTCGCGGATATAGCCGGATGTGATGTTGAAACTGGCTTCATTATATACGGCTACGCCGCCACCGTAATGCGACATGTTGTTTTGAATAGTACCGCCGGCAAGATTAAAGATGGAGTCTTCACCTCTAACCAATACACCGCCGCCGCGAGGGTTAAACTCAGGAGCATTTGGCGTAGCCGCTGCACTGTTGTATATCACAGCGCGTGATTGCAGTGTTCCTATGCCGCCGGCTTCTATACGAATACCGCCACGGCTTCTCCAAAAGGCCGCATTTGGCCCTGTCATAAATGAGCCTGTGTTGCCGTCAAGGGTTAGGGTTCCTGTCCCCACGGCACCCATGGTAAAGTCGCCGCTGTTGCCTACAACAAAGTGCCGGCCGATTGTATGCGCACCGCCGCTAATCCACGGCCCCCAAGGGGGTACAATAGGCGTATTGTAGGCAGTGGACATGGGGACACTCATACGCAAGATGATGTCCGCGCCATCTGCGGCCTGTACCGTTACAGGACGGGTTACACTTATCCTGTGTGGGTCTGTGGTGGGCGCGCCTGGGATTGGCAGGGTGGTTATTGTCCTGCCGGCATACCCGGCAATCGGGTTGGGATCGGTCACCACAAGGTGGAATGTGCTGCCATCAAGCGTATCGGCACTAAACGCCTGACCCGGCGCGCCGGCCTCGTGGATTATTATAGTCGTGGCATTTTCTGCCCCAACTGGGATGTTGTTATTGATTGCATTGTTTAGCCTAAACCAGTCGGGGTCGGCAAAAAGGCGCAGGTTATCCACATGAAGCACCTGCTGTCCGCCAACCGTGCGCAGCTCAAACTCTGGGGTTGCCGGGTTGGATGTTGTGATCAAAAACCCGCCGGGTTGGCTGGCGTCTACTTGGATATACCAGTGACCCGTGGGTAGCTCGAATGCAAAGGGTACATCAGTTTCGACAAGCCTGTACTCTCCCTCTGGGGTTAGGCGGAAGCTAACCTCACCATTCGGTGCAGTGCTAGTACGCGTCGCAACCTCTACCCAGGCATAACTGCCTGTTGCTGGGTTGTACTCGTAGCGGTCTAGCCGGAAGGTAGCACCCGGTAGCCTATGGCCGGAGTCGCAGGTTTTTATAAAGAAGAACGTTGGGTAATATCTTGCGTTACCCACATGCCAGCGCAGCCTTGCGGGGCTGTAGCCTGGGCTGCCCGGTGCGCCATGGGTTTCTCTGTCTAGTAGTACAAAGTAGAACTCGTCTTCGTTATCTTCACATGGATCCGGTGGTGGGCTGTCCATACGCAGTATGGAGTCAAATATGCCCGGTAGTATCTCGTATGTTTCGGATACCATCTCCAGATACCAATGCCCCGGTGGGAGTATAAAGCCGGGTGGGGGTACTATCTCCCGAAGTCTAAACTCGCCAGCTGTAAATACACGCAGGGTTACGCGGCCGTTGGCTTCGCTTACGGCACTGGTGTAATGCTGCCATGTACCGGTAGTGCTATTAAAAATTTCTAAGACAAACGTTGCGCCTTCGAGGTTGTTAATTACAGGAGTAGATTCGTAAATCTCCATATCGGTTTTGTATAAATATACCGAGCGGATATAGTTGATATCGTAGTTGTTTAGCGGGTGGATATGCCTGCTTATATGCTGGTTGGGGGCTGTGTTGTAGTTTAGCCAGCGTATGTTTGGCAAGGCTGCCAGCGCGTTGTACGGCGGGCGGAAAGCCCCTGCGGCTTCGTTGTCTCTAAAGATTACTGAGCTCGACGTTATCACGTTTGTGAATGCGAAAAACTCCTCTGTTGGGTCTGGAGGTGTGGGGCGCAATATCTCGTGGGGCACGGGCAAGCCGGATAGGTAATGCCCATAGTCCACAAGCTCTGTAAAGATGGCACCGCCCATACGCCCGGCTACGTTTTCCGCAAACAGTACGTTGGTGGCATCCAGTACGGCCCTGTACATCAGGTATACACCGCCGCCGTACACGGCGCTATTACGGGTGATTTCGCCGCCGGTTACCAAAAAGGTGCTTGTGAAGTGTGTACCGGGGTTGAATACATATACACCGCCGCCATAAGTGGCCGAGGCATTGTAGTCAATAGTACCGCCCCGCATTTCAAATATTGCGTCTCTGTATATATACACCGCGCCGCCCCTGGTGTAAGACCAGTTACGGTAGAAGATTGCGTCTTGATGTCTCATGATTAGCCTGCCTGGGCCCCTGATTGGGTGGGGTAGCCAGCCTTGGGCCGGGTCGTATGTGTGCGGGGTGTTGTCGCCATGCAGGAACACGCCGCCGCCTCTGTTGGCACGGTTACTCTCTATTCTCCACTGTCCTACCATGTCTAGGGTTTGGTATGAGAGGTATACGCCGCCGCCGTCAACACGGGCTATATTGTCGGCTATTTCTACTGGTTGGGTGCGTTGGTCTGCTTCCCAGCGGCCTATCTCCCAGTAAACGCCGCCGCCGCTTTGGCCGGCTATATTGCCGCTTATTCGCAGTTCGTTGGTGCCGGTTGTGGGGTTTCTCATCTCAAGAAGGCCGCTGTTTGTGATAAATATACCCGCGCCGTCGCCGTTGTGGGCCCAGCCCGGACGTTGGTTTGCCGGATTAACATACTGAAGCGATGCGCGATTATCAATAATCTCGCCACCGTACCAGGTAAATAAAGAGCCGACAGACCCATCTTGATGCACTTGTAAATCGTGGGACAAGAGCACACCGCCGCCAAAACGCGCGGTGTTATTGGATATAACACCATTGTGCATTATCAGGGCACCTCTGCAGCATATCCTAACACCGCCGCCTCCACCATGTGGGTTGCCCGTTGTACCTACGGTAGGCGCGCCGGTTCCTATCATCCCGGCGTTGTTGCCGGTTATAAGGCCGTCATACATGTTTATGGTAGCAGTCATAGCCCATATACCACCGCCCCAGTGTGCGGTATTATAGCTAATGGTGCCGCCAAAGATGTTTATTACCGTGTTAGAGGCAGGATCGTTGTGTTCGGTTCCTATACCGCCGCCGCCCGGCACTACCCATCCTTCAGCATGGGTGTCATCGGAAATGTTTCCCGTGATTTTGGAGCCTTCAAACATATTCACAGTTGAATTTAATCCGGCCATTGTCACGCCGCCGCCCGGGCCAAGGTTAGTGTTGCCGCTTATAACAGCACCGGCATACAAGTTAAGCACCCCAGCACCGTTTATGACTATGCCACCGCGTGGCCCGGTGTGAAAGGTATTGCTGCCTTCGATTGTAAGAGAGCCGCCCTGGTACCCGTACAATGTAAGATTACCGCTTATACCAATGTTGAAATGCCTAACTTGTGCCGCCAATCCTCCCGGCCCCAATGCTACTGATGACATGTCAAACATAATGTCTGCACCGGGTGCTGTCCTGATAGTGACAGTGCGGTTTACATTGATTGTATGCACGACCCCGTTCCCAAAGGGGAAGGGGATGGCAGCCGTATGGTTCCTGCCTCCGCCGTGCGCATCACTGATAATGTTGTATGTCGTACCCGATAGGCCCGGGGTTACACCCGTCGCATCTGGCGGGTGGATAATAATAGTTGCCGCCGCGGGCACATTGTTAATTGCGTTATTTAGCCGCAGCCAGGCCCTGTTCCCGATGCCGAGGGCAGGGGTAAAATGGAAATTGATGTCATAGTTGTTTAACGGGTGGGCAGTCATGGGACTCCCGGAACGCTGGGCTGTGACAGCGATGTTTGTACGCGTAGCCGCGTTGGTTGGCGAAGCTATTATTCCGCTGGTGGCTGTATTGCCGCTAAATATTGCGGCTGCATTAACATTTAGCAGCGGGAAAAGCAGCCCGCCCCCCGCCGGTAATGGCGACGCTGTATGTGTGCCGCCTGTGATAAATATACCGCCGCCAAAACCGCCGGATGTGTTATTTATAATTTGGCCGCTGATAAAATTGACCGGCCCTTGCGCAAACACACCGCCGCCTCCGGGTGGTGCGGCACCGCCGCCGCCACCGGTACCTGTGCCTGTGGCTGTATTACCTTTAATAGTGCCGCCGTTAATATTAAGAGCAGAGGCCGCCCAGCCTTCGTGGGATACACCGCCGCCAGATACTGCGCGTCCGTTATATATAACACTGCCCTCCGCTAGGTTGAGTATGCCATTGTTGGGGGTAATATGAATACCGCCGCGGTTTCCTGTAAATATATCCGCGTTGCCATTGAGGGTAAGATTACCCGAGCCGGCACCGCCCAGCGTAAGATTACCAAACCCTACAAAGAAATGTCGCCCCATGTTTGCTGATGTTGTTGCAGCCATGTCCAGCACAATGTTGGCACCGGGGGCCGCCTGAATGGTTATGGGACGCGCTCCCGCAAGTGCTACAAGGATTCTATGCGGGTTAGCTACCGGCGCACCCACTATAGGAGTTGTAGTAATTGTGCTGCCGTTGCCCGGTGAGATAATCATGTTGTAATCGCTACCCGTCAGCCCAGGCGTTACGCCTGCGGCGTCGGCAGGGTGTATGATGATACGGCTTACCGCGACAGTACCAACAAGAGTATTAAGCCGATTCCAGTCCCCAAACACAAAGTTTATGTCCAAGTTATTAAGGGGATGCTCAAACCCGCCAGAGACTTGGGCCGTAACCGCTATATTTGTATGGGCCAATACATTGGACGGTGGCGAAAAGCCTCCGTTACCGGCCGTGTTGCCGCTAAAAACCGCCGCTCCGGAAACAGTCAACTGCGGGAAGTGGCTTCCCGTCGGCAGGGGGCCTTGATATGTGTAAATACCCGCAAACACACCGCCGCCGGCAAGTGCGGCATGGTTGTTTATTATCCCACCGCCGTTAAACGTAAAGCTGGCGGTTGCCACATTTGCTAATTGTACCCCGCCGCCGTTATTTGCGCGGTTATTATATATATAACCGCCTGTCTGTAACACAAGCTGGCCATCGGCGTTTACCTGTACCCCACCACGGAATCCTTGCGGCACCAGATGAGAGTTACCATCAAGACTTATATTTCCGGTACCGCCGCCAATCGTAAGCACACCGCCATCAGCAACAATAAAGTGCCGGCTTAGGTTATTGTTTACTCCAACGCCGGTAATCTGCCACGGTGCTATACCCGGTGTGTTGCTGGCGCACATTGTAGGCATCCTGAGCGAAATATTCGCACCCGGGGCAGCGCTAATAGTGACTGGGCGGTTTATCGTTATGCCCCTATCTCCTGCCGCGGCACCGGTTTGTGTTGTGGTTATTGTCATGCCGTCACCCGGGTCGGTGATTACTAAATTGTATGTTGTACCCGACAAGCCAGTTGCAACACCAAAAGTGTTGCGGGGGTGAATAACAATATTGGTTGCGGTTGTGCCGGTGATTGCGCTGCTTAATATAAACCAGTCACCGATTGTAATAGTGATGCTGATATCCAAGTTATTAATAGGGTGCAAGAACCCGCCGGAGCTTGGAGTTGCCGCAATACCTGTGCCCACATCTGCCCCTACCGGAGGGGTAACGCCACCGGTGGCTGCCGTGTTTCCGTTAAATAACGCTTCGGGATGAACGGTCAGATGAGGCGAGAACTCCACCCCAGTTAGATATCTGGAATTAACGCGAGTTACGACATAAATCCCGCCACCGTAACTTGCGGAGTGGTTATTTGTTATACTGCCGCTTTGAAAGTCGAAATGACCTGTGGCTACATGTACCCCGCCGCCGCCCTCTGAGTCAGAGGTACCGGTAGAGCTGTTGCCGATAATACTGCCGCCGGACATTGTAAACTGGCCATTGAATGAGTTAACATTCACCCCGCCACCGGATAACGCACGGCCATTGGCGATAACACTGCCCTCGGCCAGGGTAAGTGAGTTGTTCATGCCGATGGTAGCTATCCCGCCGCGCATACCGGGTATGGCCGAAAGGCCGTCGAGGGTAAGCGTACCCGTACCGGCACCGCCAAGAGTAAGATGGCCGTTGTTGCCGATATGAAAATGCCGCCCCGTCCAACCCATTCTAAGCTCAATGTCAGTGCCGGGGGCCGCCTGAATTGTAACGGTACGCAATACGTTGATACGATGCTGATCTTGGGCGGGTGCCCCCGCGATGGCGGTTGTACTGATGCTGCTCCCTCTACCAGGGGAGATGATAAGATTATACGTCGCGCCGTCTAAACCGTCTGTTACGCCCGGCGTCCCTGCCGGGTGTATAACAATGGTACTCACAGCCGCATTTACAACCGCGCTGTTGAGCCGTGCCCAGTCCGGGCTTTGCATAAAAAAGTTAATGTCTAAATTGTTGAGCGCATGGCTAAACCCGCCGGAGGCTTGCGTGGCCGCAATATTTGTTACGTCCGCCGCATTTGCCGGCGGCTCGGTAGGCCCGCGGCCTGCTATGTTGCCGTCAAAAACCGCCGCGGCTGCAACAGTCAGCTGAGGGAAATGTGCTCCGGCCGGTAGTGGTGAGAGATATGTGAATTGATTGGCAAATATACCCCCGCCATAAAGGCCGGCAGCGTTATTTTGGATATTTCCGCTTATGAAATTAACTTGCCCTCCGTTTAGGGACACCCCGCCTCCAGAACCGGCAACGCCATTACCAGAGATAGTGCCGCCGTTTATTGTGAGAGTGCCACCGTTTAGCCGCACACCGCCGCCATGGTTGTTGGGGGGGGTAGTGGCACTGCCAACGGCTATGTTGCCAGTAATGCTGCTGTTGTCATGCATGTTGATGGCAGCAACACCGGTAGTAAATACACCGCCGCCATGTGCCGTCGCACCACTTGCAATATTGTTGGCAATACTTGCGTCGCCCCACATGGTAAGGGTGGCGTTGGTGCCTAGGCTCACGCCGCCGCCGTTCCCGTTAAACTGGGAATTTTGAATCACACTTCCCGCCAGCATGTTAAAGGTTCCGCCATTGCCGATAATAACACTTCCGCGTGTCGTGGTAATCGGGCCTGTTAATCCGCCACACAAAACAATATGGCTTAATGTAAAACTGGTATTGACACCGGTACTGAAGTGCCTTGCGTTAGCAGTTTGGGTTATTGTACGCCTATTGGCAGGTGGGTCGTGGTTAATCAGGTCATAATTAAGATCGGTGCCTTCGCTTGTGACAATAACATGGCGAAGCGCTGTAATATTGACCACTGCGGTCAAGTTTGCGTCTTGGGGTACTACAACAACACGATTATTGCCGGCTGTGTTTGCGCCGATAGCTATAGTCCACTGTGCATTGGTAAAAGGCGCTGCCAATATATGCATTGTAAAGCCTATAGGCTCTCTGATCGCAAAAGGCGCAAAGCCCGTGTCGGCGTAGGAGTTATCGTATAGCCATACTTTAGCCGGCTCCACATATGGGGTTCTGGCAAGTATATCGTGGCTTATTGTGATAATAGTATGTGCCCTGGCCGGCAGCACTGGTATTGGGGCCTCCCCAATTTCGCCGCCATATGCCAGATCCGCAAACCCGTCATACATTACCCAGCCATATTCTTCTTCATATGCATAGCGCGGCGCAAAGGTCTCGGGCTCTTGGGGGGTAGTGGGCCGCCACTCAAACTTACATATCATGCCAATCTCGCCAAGCAGTTCGTTTTCAAGGGCATACTCTTCGAGTAATACAAAATTACATTCTTCTTCGTACTCGTGGCTAATTTCATATGTCCAGGCAGCGGGCAATTCAACGCCCATATGCTCCGCTTGAAGCTCCCGCGGGAAGCGGATATGGATATATTCGCCATCCAATATGACTGTATGCGTAATATCAGGATAAACAGATATATTGGCTTGGTAATCGATATTAATACTGAGTGGCGCGTAAGGGCGGTTTAACCACTGGCCGCCACGGTTCCACATAAATGTTATTGTGATTGTGTCTGATTCATATTCTTCGTAAAGCTCTTCGGCAGGGGTTAGCTCTGCTTCATAAGCATATGGCATGGTGCTTTCTTCGCTATACTCGATATAGTCCTCGCTATAGTAATCGGTGTAGGTATATGACTCTGCATATAGATGATCATAGTCGGGGGTGGCATAATCGTATGCCTCTGAATATGGCGTTTCGCCAACATAGTCAGGGGTGTGGCTATCGGTGTAGTCATATGACTCCGCATATGGTTGTATGTTGGTATATCCCGGGGTGTAGTAATAGTTGCGTGTATAGTAATAATTACGGGTGTTGTAGTAGTTGCGGGTATAGTAATAGTTCCGGGCATAGTAGTAATTGCGGGCGTAATAGTAGTTGTAGCCATTGTTGTAGTAGTTGCGGACATAGTAATGGTTACGTGCGTAATAGTAGTTGCGGACATAGTAATAGTTGTAGGCGTAGTAATAATTGCGGGTATAGTAATAATTCCGGGCATAGTAATAGCTGTGGGCATAGTTATCGATATTGTAGTAGTTATAACCATGGCCATAATCATAGCCATGCCCCTCATAGTAGGGTGCGGTTCCTATATAGCCTTCATAGTTATACTCATCGTCGGCTTGCATATCTTGTGTGTATTCGTTATCACCAGGTGCGTATTCACTGTACTGGCTATCATCAGGTGTGTACTCCGTATGATCGCTTTCATCAGGCGCTTGCTCGTTATCGGCATACGCTTGCCCGTCATTTACAGTCCAAATTGCGTAAAATGTAGTATCTGCCGTCAGCGAGCGTCCAGAGTCAAAAGGCGCTCCATCCGGTGTAAGCGACCAGTGAGAAAACCGATAACCTGCATCTTGTGGCTCGGATGGCATGGCGCTGCCAATAGCCTCACCGCGGCCAATGGTAATGGTATAAAATACGTCATGGGAGTCATCGCCACCATTATTGTCACTTGTGTTGTCGCCTGTAAGCGCAAAAGCGGCTACAGTCGCAATAATAAGCGCAAAAACAAAGGAAATAATATACTGCGTTTTTCCAGGTTTGGAACGCCTAGCAGCTTTTTTTGCCTCTCTTTTTCTTGGATAATTCATAGATATCGCCCCTTCGAGTAAGCACTGATTATTCAGTACATATGTATCTTGTGAGGGGGTAAGCATAGTCGGGTTATTGCGTTATGTTAATAAGCAAAAGTTTCAGGAAAAAATGTATTTCCGCAAAAAAATACCTTCATAGATAGCCTCCACCGGAAGCCCCTACCGAAAGCCCTAGGGCATAGGTATTCTATGTTTATATTCAGTATAGGCCGTGAGCCTGCGCTCCCAGCAAGTGGATAAACTTTATAACAGCAGATGTTTTTGTTTCAGAAGATAGAGGTGTAATGCAATTTTTTTTGCGTAATCTGATTTTTTTGAAAATTACGAATAAGTTACGAACAATAGCCGCAACCCCAGTAATTTAGCGAATAAACCCGTATACCTCGTAAAAATGTTATATATTACATGCTATAGGGCCTTCTTGCTAATTAGCATTTTTTGCGCTATAAGGGAGACACTAGAAATAAAAGAGGTGACAATGTGGCAATATATTCAACCCTAACATTGGGCGAAAAAATTAGGCAAGTACGAGAATCAAAGGGGCTATCCCTAGAGAATATGGCTATAGCCATCTCCAGTAGCAAACCCACAATAAGCCGCTTCGAGCGCAACGAATTAGAGTTTAGTACAGACATGATTATTGCTATAAAGAAGTTTTTGAGCATAGAAAAAGCCCCACTATTTGAGCATGAGCTATCACTATATCGGAATCGCATGAAGGTATGGGATACTTTAATAGGCACTCAAAGGCTTACAGAAGCCAGAGACATGCAAAATGAAATGTCGGTTATATTAGACCTGCCTTTTGAGCAGGATTTGTATTTGCTGTTTTTGGTAACAGAGGCTATGCTGCTAAGCAAGGAGTACAACATTCCAGTTTTAAATGAAAAATTAAGCATTGCGGAGGGTTTGCTTGATAACGCAAGCGATGATGCACTTTATCTGTACCATCTCAATAAAGGTTTTTATTATGCTGCCAATGCTGGTGATTACAAAAATTTCTTAAAACATTCGCTAATGGCACTAGAATATATGGAAAAAGCTAAAAGGACAGGCACATCGGTGCTGATTAGTATCGGGCAAGCTTACAATGCACTGGGCAAGCCTTATAAAGCCATAATTTATTTCGAACGTGCCAAAGCGCAATCTAAAGGTGACTTAACAGATATTAGTGTGGGATTTATTATGCAATCACTTGCTAGATGTTATATGATCATTGGCGAATATGCTACGGCTGAAAAGTATTTGGAGCCAGCTCTTGCGCGAGCATTAAGTGTTAATGCTGAATTTGATATAGGGCTGGTTTTGAGCGATAAAGCCAAACTAAGCTTTAAAAAAGGAGAATATGAAGAATGTCTTGATTTGTATGACCAATCATTAAAACACCACGAGCAACATAAAGGTATATATTTATCTACGCTGATAGCTAAGGCAATCGATTTGTTTAAGATGAAAAAATATGATAAGAGCCAAGAAGCAATAGAGCGCGGAAAAGCTATATTAAATGAAGAAGAGCACGGTGGTATAAGAAGTGTAGCTGAAAGCGACACACAGGAAATTACGTTAAATGCAGTTGGCCATTTGTTGACATTGGATAACGACACTTCTGTTGAATATATAAAAGATGTTGCTATTCCATATTTGAGAGCCAATGGGTATACAAACTATGAGGCACTGTTTTTTTGTAGCCAGCTAGAAGCTCATTACACTAAAAAACGCGCCAAAACCAAGGCTAATGCCATGGCAGCCATAGCCCGTGATATTTATCGGGAGAGATATGAGAGCGAAATAGAGTTTGACTAAGCTAGCAAATTAGTATTTTTTGCGATATAAGGGCACACTAGAAACCAAGGAGGCGATGCAGTGGCAAAATATTCAACCCTAACACTGGGCGAAAAAATCAGGCAAATACGACAATCAAAGGGGTTATCCATAGAGAATATGGCCATAGCCATATCCAGTAGCATCCCCTCGATAAGCCGCTTCGAGCGCAACGAGTTGGAGTTTGGCGCAGATATGATTATTGCTATAAAGAAGTTTTTGGACATAGAAAAAGCCCCGTTGTTTGCGCATGAGTTAACGTTATATCGGGATCGAATATGGGTGTGGAATGAGTTGTTAGACACTGGCCGAATGGATGAAGCAAGAGCTATGCAAGAGGAAATGGCCATTATTTTGAATCTGCCCTTCGAGCATGACTTATACCTGTTATATTTGGTAACAGAGGCGATGCTGCTTAGCAAGGAGTATAACATCCCGGCTACCGAGGAAAAATTAAAGATAGTTGAGGGATTGTTGGATAACGCAAGTGATGGGGCACTTAATCTATACCACCGAAACAAGGGCTTTATTTGTCTCGTTGCCGGTGACATGAAAAGCGGTATAAAGCATTCGATTAAGGCTGTAGAACATGCAGAAGCAGACAAAAAAACGGATACATCAGCATTGAATAATATCGGCCAAGCATATATTGTACTGGGCAAACCCTATCACGCCATAATATATATTGAGCGCGCCAGAGCACAATTTACGGGTGATCTTACACATAAAAGACCGGGCCATATGACACAAGCACTTGCCATGTGTTATACGCTTGTTGGCGAATATAGAAAGGCAGAAAAATTAGTGGAATTATCCCTCATGCAAGCAAAAAGCACCAACGCAAGCAGTCAAATAGCGCAAGCTTTGACCATAATGGCCTCTCTCAAGTTAAAATCCAAAAAATATGATGAATGTTTAGTTTTATGCGATGAAGGACTTCCATACTATAATGGTGATAAGGAAATGTATGTAAGTTTATTGACAACTAAGGCGGAATGCTTGTTGCGAATGAAAAAATATAAAGAATGTCAAGAGATACTAAATCATGGTAGGGCAGTACTGCAGGAAGGCGAAAAAAAAATGGGGAAAACGACAACAAATAGTGATATTCTTGAAATAGCATTTAGTACATTTGAACATCAAATGACCCTTGATAACGACGAATCGGTCAATTATATCCAAAATGTAGCTATCCCTCATTTCATCAAAGCCGGTGGAAAAACTAAACTTACCGCTATTGGGCTGTGCCATATTCTTGAATCTCATTTCATAAAAAAGCGTGCCAAAACCAAGGCTAATGCCATAGCCGTCATATCCCGTGACATTTATAAAGAGATGTTTATGGTAGAAGAAGAATATGATTAAGAAATGGTGGGCTACGGAAATCAACTTTTACACAGATAAAGCAAATCACCTGTTGAGCATCCCACATCTGTCATCCCGGCCTTGAGCCGGAATCCCATCCACTAAGGCGAAAGACTGCGAAAGCGTACAATCATCGCTTACTTCTCAACCCCACCTCTCGACAAAAGAGGGGGGATCCCGGGGCAAGCCCGGGATGACGGGAGATGAAAGTTGATTTCCGTGTATAGAGGCCTATCTTGCTTGACCTCTTTGTATGCAGCGAAGTATAATCACTTAGGATTTGTTAAGGTAAGGCAAAATTAATGCTTGTTTTTTGCAAGCAGTCATATCCCTAATAAAAGGAGGAACAAATGACAGTACAAGATGTGGACAGTGAAATAACTCCATCGCTTGCTAGACATCTTGAAAATTATATTATTTACTGGGGTGAAGCAACTATATCGCTTGCTGAGCTTCCTGGCAATTGGGAGATTGTCTGGACGCGAGCGTAGCAACTAGACAGCAAATAAATATATCGAATGTTAATACAAGCCCGGAATTTCCGGTTGCCACAACAAATCCCAACTATCTAATAAAAATCCGAAGGTCGGCTACACTCACGCCAATCTTCGGATTTTATGTTACAGATTCCTTTTTAGACCTAAAATCAAATGACCCTTGCTAACGACGAATCTGTTGTTTATATCCAAAATGAAGCTATCCCTTATTTCATCAAGCCCGGGATGACATAGAGAATTTGAGGTGAGTTCATGAAAAAAACTGTACGGATTTTTTTATTGGCCATTTTGGTCGGAGGTTTTTTATTAATTCATTTACCTATACGTGTCCACGCAACCCATGGCTTTAGCTCAGGGGTGTTCAATATTTATGTTGACGGCCAGCCTTTCGAGGTTTGGGGATATGGGGGCGATGGACCGGTTCCGGCTTTTCGATTGCAGGATTTGGCTTATATCCTGCGAGGTACCTCTGCCCGGTTTGGTATCCGTGAGTCCCGGACCCATGATGTAGATTATTGGATCATAAGGGGTGCCGACTACACCCCTATTGGCACTGAGCTTGCGCCTATGCCAGAGGAGCGTTGGGGTATGTTTGGGTCTTATGGGTATTTTGACTGGCATGGCTTTGATGCCTATCCCATCCAAACTGTCATCGTCGGGATAGACGGGGAGTATGAGCCTGAGACCGCTACCGCGCTCCGGCTGATTCGGGATGTGGATTACACTTATTTTCCAATAGAGTTTTTTGGCCACCTGCTGGACTTTACATGGGTGTGGGTGTGGGATGAAGATGGGCATTCCTATTATGAAATAACCACCGGCACCGGGCCGGATGCTCAGCTTCCTATTATGTCACCCCAGCTTGCTCGGCTACTGTCCCGGCTCTCCGGTCAGTGGGTGGATGAGGCCCATTATTACAGCCCTGCAATCGACGAAAGGGTTGTATGGCCTATGGAGCTTAATATTTCTGCTCATGGGATAACGGATATTGTGAGTAACTCCGTAGCTCCGGCGGGACATGATTTTCCTACATGGCCTCAGTGGTGGTATCCCACTAGTATACGGGAATTGGAAAATGGCCTGATAGAGCTTACTGTTGATTCCGGAAGCCCCCATTTATCCTGGATGGATATGGCATGGGGCGCAGAAGCTGTAGAACCCCAGCTGGACCACCGCAGATTTGATAATCGCCGAATTATTGTAGACCCATCTCAGGAGCTTCTCACGGAAATAATATTTTATGTAGATGATGTCCCTCACACCATGACAAGGTTTCATTTGGATCGCTTTGCCAGCCGCTATACTGTCGAGCCGGCAGAGGGTGGCGGGATAAGTCTGCGATATATTATCTTGAATTGGTATATCATTTACGAACGGGAGTTTAGGATTTATCGTTCCACTGTGGAGGATGAACAGGGGGAATTAATTTATAGCCGATGGATTGAAGACCGCCGGGATTCTTTGCTTTTTCGGTTTACGGATACCACGGTAGAGCATGGGCAGGTCTATTTTTATTCTTTAATAATAGAAAGCCCTTGGGGAGCTAATAATGTAAGCCCAGGTAGCAATCGGCAAATGATGGTAGATGTGGATGCCATTTTAGGAGAACCGGAATCGGAACCAACACCCGTGCCCACCCCCGAGGCAACTCCAGCACCCACACCGGAACCAACTCCTTACCCATCTCCTACTCCTGAGCCGCTGATATACGAACCGACAACTACATTCCCTTGGGGTACAGTTGGGGTTATAGCTGCGGGCTCCTTTGGGATTGGGGGTATTGCGTGGCTAATGATTGGGAAAATGATTCAAAGAAAAAGGTCGTAGAACAAAACGGCTCCGCTGCTCTTATTTGGTGGCCTCGTTAAGAAGCACACAAAAGCCCGTCACCCCGGGCCTGACCCGGGGTCCCCATAGCCTTTCGACTAAGGACAGGGGATCCCGGCTCAAGGCCGGGATGACGAAGCTGAAGTTTGCCGGGTTCTTAGCGAAACACACCCTTTTACATAAATCCTAGAACAACGAAAACGCTGCAATAACACTTACAATAGTAATAGAAACCGTTGAAACCAGCTTAAACAGGGTATTAATCGAAGGTCCTGTGGTATCCTTGAAAGGATCCCCTACTGTGTCGCCGATAACTGCGGCCTTGTGGCAATCACTGCCCTTGCCGCCAAGCTCACCGCTTTCGATATACTTCTTGGCATTATCCCAGGCACCACCGGCGTTGCACATAAATACCGCAACAACGAATCCTATTACCGTTGCACCACCGATAAAACCGACAACACCTTCGACGCCAAAGAGCAACCCGGTAATTATGGGAAGCACTACGGAGATTACCGTGGGCAGCACCATTTCCTTGAGTGCGCCTCTTGTACATAGGTCAACACAAGCCGCATAGTCTGGATCAACTTTTTCTTCCATGATTCCAACGATTTCTCTAAACTGGCGACGGACTTCCATTACTATGGATTGGGCTGCACGCTGTACCGCACTCATGGTCAATGCCGAGAATACAAACACCAGCATCGCACCAAGGAAGATACCAATAAGCACAGAAGGATTATCCAGGCTCAAATCCAGCCCCTGGAATAGAGTCCCCCTTGTTGCGTGTACCATATATCCTGTGACTTCGTCCAGTACATATCCACCATGGCGGGCTACATGGTCTGTTGCTATATTGATATAGGAAACCAGCAATGCAAGTGAGGTAAGAGCGGCAGAGCCTACGGCAAAGCCCTTTCCTGTTGCAGCTGTGGTGTTGCCAAGAGCATCCAATGCATCGGTACGCTCGCGAACTTCCGCGGGGAGATGTGCCATTTCTGCAATTCCGCCGGCATTATCAGCTACAGGGCCATAGGCGTCAGTGGCTAAGGTTATCCCTAAAGTAGAAAGCATTCCCACGGCTGCAAGTCCAATCCCATAAAGCCCGTGAGAAAAGGTGTTGGCACCTTCTCCAAGGGAGAAGATATATATATCACCCATGGTGCCCCCAGCCGCAAGGAAACTGGCAACGATAGCCACAACGACAATAAGCACAGGTGCAACAGTGGATTTCATCCCTAGAGAAATCCCACCGATTATAATTGTAGCGGAACCTGTTTCGGAAGCCTTAGCAAGCTCCTTGGTAGGCTTGTAGTGAGTAGATGTAAAATATTCTGTAAAATATGCAATCAAACATCCGGCCACAACACCTATTACAACGGATATAAACAGCCCAAGCCAGCCCACAAAGTCACCCATAATAAAATAGGCAAGTGGAGCAGACGCAAGCATTGCAAGGCCGGCAGCGGTGTAAGTACCCACGCGAAGGGTCTTGAGTAATTGCGCCTGGGAAGCCTTTTCCCCGGTGCGAATCAAGAAGGTACCAATAAGGGAGGCAATCATCCCAACAACGGCGATTGCCACCGGCAGGAACATTGCAGCCCACACCAGACGGTCATCGCCGGCAAAAGCAGCAAAACCAAGGGCAATACCTGCGTGCATAGATTTGATATAGCTCTCGTAAAGATCAGCACCCATACCGGCTACGTCACCCACATTATCACCTACATTGTCGGCGATAACGGCAGGATTGCGAGGGTCATCTTCCGGGATTCCTGCTTCGACTTTACCCACAAGGTCAGCACCTACGTCAGCGGCTTTTGTGAAGATACCACCGCCTACACGGGCAAAGAGTGCAAAAACGGCAACACCTACCCCAAACATAACCATGTTTTCGGCGATGGCTGCCGGTTCCTGATTAAAAATAAAGCGCAGGACAAGAAACCATACGGAAACATCTAAAATAGAAAGACCAACGACTGTAAAGCTAAGCACTGTCCCGGAGGCAAAAGCCACTTTAAGGCCCTGGTTAAGGCTCTCACCGGATGCATTGGCTGTACGTACATTGGCCTTGGTGGCAATTTTCATGCCTATATAAGCGGAAAGCTGGGAGAAAATACCCCCTGTTAAAAACGCAAATGGGATAAAGGGTGAAGCATGGCCCAATACCGCCAGTACAGCAAGAGCAGCAACGACAACTACATAAAAAATGGCAACTACCCTGAATTGCCGCTTGAGGTATGCGCCTGCACCCTTGCGGATGGCATTAGCGATTTTTTGCATCGCCGGGGTTCCCTCACTAAACTTAAGTACTTTTCTGCTTTGCATGAAAGCAAATACCAGGGCAATAGCAGCCCCCACTGCGCCTATTGCAAAGGCGTGTTCGAAAGTCATTTCTAGTACCAGTCCCTTCGTTTATTTGTATGGAAAACTGAGGTAATCAAGCATCGACAAAAATTACGCCAATCTTCCACCCACTACAATGTATTGTAGCCATTTGTCAATATTATTGTCAAGACTTTAAAATCTATCCTTAATAAATTAACGATGGCATTAACGAACATTTATTTGTGGCATATTATAAAGAGAAGATACACGAAAGGGGGAAGCTTAGTGATTACACTTCCTATAATCGACTTAGAATTCAAGGGTCTTATCCCGCCGCTATTGCCGGAGGAGCGAGAGCAGCTCGAACAAAATATCATGGAATGCAGACGATGCCATGACCCTATTATCCTATGGGATGGCATAATAATCGATGGCCACAACCGGTATGAGATATGTATGAAATATGGCATAGAATTTCAAATCGAAGAACTCCACCTACCAAATCGGGAAACGGCAAAAGTATGGATATTAGAAAACCAGTTAGGCAGGCGCAACCTGACGGATATTGCAAGGATGGATATGGCACTGTTGAAAGAGGAGATGCTGCGGGAAAAGGCTCTAAGAAACCTATCTCGTGCCGGCGGCGATAAGAAATCGCCTTTGGCCCAATCATCAAAACCGAAAATCGAATCTGTCCATGTAAGAAAAGCCATTGCACAGGAGGCTGGTGTCGGCGAAACAACTCTTCGCAGATACGAGGATATAAAGAAGCATGGAAGCCCAGAGTTAATAGAAAAAATCCAATCGGGGGAAATCAAAATTAGAGCTGCTCACTACCTGCTCCCAGCAGAAATCCAAAAGCAACTACTCAAAGCCGATAAATCTCTCGAGTACCTAGAAAAAGTCATCCCCGAAGGCAGCAGTCAATCAGAACACCCCCAAATATACGACAGGCTTATGCAATTGACCGCAGCATTACAGGAGCTATCAGATAAGCTTGAAAAAGGAGGTAGCCATGAAGCCCCTTAAAACCAACCCAAGATTCAAAGCCCTGATCCCACCTATATCTAATGAGGAGTTTGAAAATCTTACGGAAAACATCCTCACCCTAGGCCGCTGCCGCGAGTCCATTAAGACCTGGCATGGCATCATTGTCGATGGGCATAATCGATATACAATATGCCAACAACACTGTATCCCATTCACAATCAAAAAACTGCGCTTTTCATCGAAAAAAGACGCAGAATTATGGATAATCCAAAACCAGTTAGGCAGGCGCAATCTAACCAATGCCACCCGCATCAAATTGGTGCTGCATAAGGAAGGCCTGCTGCGGGAAAAAGCAAAAGAAAACCGCTCCGGCATAAAGGAGAGCCCAGTAAACACCCGCAAAATCTTGGCAAAAGAAGCCAACGTAAGCGAACAAACCCTGCAAAGATACATGACAATCCGTGAACTGGGCAGTCCTGAGCTACTGGAGGCGGTAGATAAAGGGGAGAAAAAAATAGGTACAGCCTACCGCATGGTGCAAGTAACCCAAAGGCATGTGACCTATGACCGGGAATTATGTGATATAAACCACCACCCTATCACTACAAGAAACGCGTTAGCAAATATCGATAAAATCGAAAGGCTATGTATATTACTAGACCGCAATACCGCTATGTATGACGAGGATGAAATAGGCCGTATTCAGAAACGGGTAGCTGAACAGTTAAAAACCACACGGGGTTTATGTGCGCGGTTTACTCTTGTATAGTCACTGAGGCTGTCACGTTAAGAATGCCGTTATTTCAAGGCTCGTCATATTGCTCTTAGATCAGCTCAATGATATACTTTTGCTACGCTTCATATTGATTATCCTTTGTGAGCATCAATCCACCCAGTGCCCCAATATGGCATTTAGACTCCTGCTTTACTATATCGAGTTATTGCAACTATGGATTAAACAGAAGGACATAAATCTGTATGGAGATGGCAAAATATCCACTTTACCAATACCGGAATTTTATGTTGTTTACAATGGTATAAAGCCATTGGAAAGGGATTACTCCACATTTATTCTTGAGCATGAGTGTATAAAAATTGATGTGAATGTAAAAATTGTGAATATAATCTTTGAGGAGCTTACTGATGTAGATACATCCAACACATTGGCGGGGTATGCTTTTTTCTATAAGATTTTTAGCGAATGTATAAAGGCTGGATTATCCCGGGAAAATGCTTTTGTTGCTGCAAGGGATAAATGTATACAGCAAGGGTATTTACATGGATATGTGGAAAAGGAGGATTCTATCGTGTTTTATAAAGACATTTTGGACTATGACATGCAACTCAAGCAAGAAGGCAAGTCTGAAGGCAAAGCCGAGGGCATACTTGAATCTGCGGTTAAATTGTTAAAAAAAGGAGCAGATATAAATTTTGTGGCCGATGCACTGCAATTATCAGATTCCCAAATTGTACAGGTGAAGAAGGCTATTGCATGAATATGAGGCTGGTAATAGAGTAATAAGAGCCTGTCATCCCAGATCAAGTATCCGGGATGACGGGCTTTATGATTATGGCATCATCTCCATTATTTTTTCCAAACAGGTAACACAGACATCCTTCTCATTGATACGGACTTTTACCGCTGTATTCTTACAATAGACACATTCCTGTTTTCTATTAACCTTTACCATACATAGTGCTATTGCACCGTCTATGCAATATAGGGATAGGGTATCCCCTATTTGCCAACCTAAGTTTTGCCTTAGGTTGTCGGGTATGACTATCCTGCCCAGGTCATCGATTTTGCGCGTGTAATCCAGAGTCATATTATTGCTCCTTTGCCTTGAAAAGTAAGCAACGGCAAGAAAAAAGCGCGGAGGGAGACGTTTGTCAAACGTCATCGCTTCCGCGCTGTAAATTCGCAAAAACAAATTTATACAACACATACCGATTCCAAATTAAAACTTGTCTGACCGAGCGGCGGCTTGAAACGCTGAGTAAGCGTTTCAAGCGGTTTTGCCGCGACAGGCAGATAGGATTTTAATTGGGATTGGTATCACACATGCAACCTGTTGCAGCAATCTACATATAGCAATACCAGCACTGACAACAAACCAGAGGGCCTGACTTGAAGGTGGGGGCGTGATATTGTATACTTCGAAGGCTGCGGTGGCAGGCTATGCCTGTGTGCGGAGGCGATGCTGGTACATCCCTTCGTGCGCCATTGAGACTGCTATCTCAATGGTTCCGCAGTTTGGTTATTTTGTTGATGATTTATGAGCAGGTTTGGATTATTTCCTGCCGTTGGCTTCTTTTTAGATATTATAGTAAATTTTGTAATTTGGCAAGTTTTAAATTGATTTCTGTGACTATGATAGTTTATTCGGCATTCCCAAACATCATTTCATTGTAATTACTATAAAAAATGCTATGATATCCTTATAAAGGAAAGGGTGGTGCATGATTGATATTCCAATGGGATAAAAATAAGAATATGGCAAACATCATGAAGCATCGTGTTTCGTTTGAGGATGCAGAGACAGTATTTAAAGATGAAAATGCTGTTTTCATATATGATGAACTCCATTCAATCGATGAAGACAGGTTTCATATCATCGGAGAGGATGCGAATTTTCGCGAGCTTTCTGTTTGCCACTGTTACCGCGGTGTAAATGGTGAAATAATCAGAATCATTTCGGCAAGAAAAGCTACTAAAATTGAAGTTGACTATTATTATGGGAGGATTGAACTATGAACGCTGGATTCACTGTTGATGAACTTAGAAAAGGGATAAAAAACCCGTATTTTAATAAGCTGTGTAGAAAAGTGGAAGTAATAGTTACCCACGCCGATTATGAGATTTTCCTTGATACAGCAAGACAAAATGGTGAAAGGATAAAGCCGGAGGATGTTATGAGCCGTTGTCTGATTGACTATGCCAAAATGCTACAAGAGCATGAGTGACAAGGACTGAAGGCCTTATGTGGACTCCGTATCGGGAACTCCATACATCATCTCCTTGTATATATCCCTGGCTACAACAGCAATAGCCATTGCTTTTTTTTGTGAGCCTTTCTTTTTGTAGTGAGATTCGAGGGTGTCACAGCAGTCAAGCGCAACGGCTCTACTGCTTACATCACGCACTTTGAAATATGGAATCGCGACACTTTCTATATAATCAACGGACTGGCTGTCATTTAGAGTCATGGAATGCAGTTGCGTTTTAAAAAGAAGAATGTGCATCTCATTCCCTTCAGCCAAGAGCATCCCTTGCTTTATTAGCTCTTTAGATTCGGAATAATTTTTCATCTTATTCAGGCATTTTGCTTTATTTAAAATACAAATTAAATATTCCGGGGAGTCTTTTTCATAACATGGCAAGGATTGATTATACAGCATCAACGCTTCTTCATGATTCCCTATTCTGCTATAAATCCCTCCTTTGCATGATAGTGCATTCCCGATACTCATCTTGTCATTGATACCATTAGCATGACTCAGTGCTTCTTCTGCCATTTTCATCACATTATCAAATTCGCCAACCAAGGCGTAACATTCACAGAGTGCCGTGTTAATATATGGTTTTAACATATGAGTGCGGTCATGAGCGCATTCCCATAGAGCTCGTTCGTGATACCGTATGGCATGAAACAGTTTGCCTAATTTACGATATATAGTGCCAATATTGTTGTACAATGGGGCATCTGCTTTTAGATTATCTGTTTGTAAATTTATGACTTGCAAGTAGTGTTTCAACGCTACTTTTAAGTCCCCTCTATGAGACGCAATAACCCCCCTACTACGGTAGTATAAATGCTTAGCATCACTGCTTGCATCTTCAATATATTGTTCTACATTGTTTAGCTCTTCTTCGCCGGTATCCAAATCTTGCTCCCATAATAATAGTCTTACATTAATCATGGAGTATAGTATGGACAAATCCCTCTCAAAAGGTAGCTCCGTTATGGTAAACATTGATTTTTGCATATCTTTTGCATCAGTTAATCTTCGGGCATTGGTTAAATCATTGAGCACCCACAGCTGATCTTCATAAATCTTTAGTTCATGCTCAAAGAGAGGGGCGTTTTTTATACTAAGATATTCTTTGATAGCTGTAAGCATTTCTGTGCTGCATTCTGCCTGCCCCTGCTCTATTCGGCTTAACGTGGATTCGCTAGAATTAACAGCTTTTGCTACATTTTCCTGAGATAAGCCCTTTGCATTTCTGATTAGTTTTATTTTTTCGCCGATTGGCAGAGTAGAGTATTTTTGCATAATTTACCTCTCATTTATATGTTTTTGATGTCAACGCATCATATCTCTTATTCTTAGCCGACAAGTATAAATTATGTCAAGTAAACAATTTATGAACACGGATAAATATTTGAGTCAAAATGATGTATTATTGCTCGTGACATCTTATTTTCCAAATGACAGCAAATGGGAAGATGATTTCAAAACAAGAAAGGTGGTGGTGTGATGCATTGTTTTTATTGTAAAGGAGACATGAAAGCAGGTGTTACCAACCATGTCGTAAATATTTCTAGCTGCGTTATTGTT
>WQVF01000039.1 GCA_009781725.1 Defluviitaleaceae bacterium | reverse complement strand
GAGACATGAAAGCAGGTGTTACCAACCATGTCGTAAATATTTCTAGCTGCGTTATTGTTGTTAAACATGTGCCATGTACGGAGTGCACTCAGTGTGGGACAGCGTATTATGACGATGATGTGATGGGCAAACTTGAAATTATTGTTAGTGATATGCGTAAAGCTGTAACGGAAATAGCTATTAAAGTAAATCCGTGTGAAAAACAGCTATGGCAAGCTTTGAATTGCCGGCTTTTGGGCAATTCACAAGCGCAGTCCAGAGCTGATTTTGAACCGGAATTACTATATTAGTTATCCTGATAAAGTCGTCGCTTAAGTTTTTCCTAAAATTGTTACACAATCGTAATTAGCGTAAACCTCTAAAAACGCATATAAAACCACCTATATTTTTATGTGATTCAGAGAAAAGAATAAGTTGTACGAAGCAATATTTATTTCGCTTACAAGCCACGGCTCTGTAGCGGACATGTAAAAAGCCCTATAATCAAAGGATTTGCAAGACCATGTAGCGTTACCCCTACATGGGTTATTTTTTTGCCTAAAAAAAACTGTTTATGCGAACTTTGATTCTTAACAGAATTGATAAATGCATTTATGATGATTGAACTTCTTCGAATACAAAAATATTTGGAGTTGTGGATATGAAAATCTGCATACTTGCATTATGGCATGAGTGTTACCCCTAGCTACTAACAAAAAAGGAGCACCTAGTCATGGACAACTCTATTGCGCATCCCCTTAATTTTGCGCCAGGGAATAAGGCTGTATTGCTTTACAAAGTGGTCATCCAACCGACCTGCCAATTCCACGATAAATAACCTGTTCATGCTCTTTCATAGATAACGACTCCCGTCTTTGCAATTTCGTGCTGTATGCGTCCGCCCTCTATGATTTGGGATGATTCTATGAGGTCTACGGGGATTTTGAGGATATCTTGAATGTCCTCAAGAACGCCAAAAAAGTCAATCCCTCTTATTTGACCTATGCTGTCTATGAGGATATCAATATCGCTTTTGTGGGATGGGTTACCACATGCATAGGAGCCGAAGAGATGAAAAAAGACACCCGCTATTTACGGGTGCCTTGGAAGGATTGATGGTTATGCCAGGTTGGCAACAGTTTCGTATGACAGCTCGGTGACTTCTGCAACTTCTGCGATTGTGTCACCTCGTGAAAGTAATTTTTTTGCAAGTGATTTTGCCTTTTCAAAGTCACGAGCAGCAAACCAGCCACGTTCTTCTGCGCCATTCATTATAACTTCCTTTACTTCATCGGCAAGAATAATTTCAATAATGTCTTTATCAAACATATGAATTGCCTCCTTAATGGTTTTACTGTTTGCCTGCATTAGCCTGTTAAAGTATACGTTTTTCGTTTCAAAGGATTTTAAGCTCTTGTAGGATTTGGTGGTTTGAGCAATATCTTCGGTGGTAAGGTTGCTGCGCAAGTTTCGTAAAAATAAGTTTTCCTCCGGTGACAGAGCTTTGCTCTCCAAGATTTGCACCGGAAAGATATCGCCTATGACATAGTATATACCAGATTCTTGAGTTTGTATCGCGAGCCCTCGTTCATATTCCAGATATTTTAATAGAGACCTTGGATGAGGGGTAATGACGAAGGACACCGTTATGTCAGATACAGGTATTTGAGTAAAAGATGAGTACAGCAAAGCATAAGCGGTGACCTTATTATAGTCATGTTGTGTGATGGAATCTGATTCGCTCTTGAACTCGAAGATATTATGACCTTTGAGTATCCTACCGATATTTTTTCGGATGATTTGGTTAGGTTCTTTCTTAATTACCAGGACATCCATAATCAAGGCTTCTTTACTAAGAGGGTACTCCGCATCAAAAACTAGATAATCAAGATAGCTATGAAATTCAAGTTGTAATGCTTCTACGAAAGCCTCATGCCAAAAAACTTTGCTACGTTCTTTCAAATACCTCACCGACCTTTCTTCATGATTGTATCATTGGTAAAGGAATGTAGGAATATATAAATAAAATTTCAAGGAGCTGAAGAGATGAAAAATAAAATAACAAATTCAAAAGCAAGCAACTATCTCCGTATATTGGCATTGCTGGCAGTGCTTGCAATAGTGACAGTGGTTGTAATAATAGCATATGACGCAAATGGATACGGATATTATGGTGAAGCACCGGTATATACATATGACTGGAGTGAAGGATACATAGACTACGGGGTGGATGAACATATCTATGACGAAAACAACTATATGCATATTTCCCTCCCCGCATATAGCATCGAAAATGTGTATGAGTACCATTATTATAATGTAGGATATTATAACGATGGCTATGTAGAGGGCGGGTATATAGGTTACGCGCCGGGATATATTTATGAATGGTATGAGAATGATTATGCTCCTGAAATAACATATAAGTATTCTAGCCCCGTGGAAATATATGTAGATGACCGCGGCAATGTAACTGTTTACCCCTATATACAGCATGGGATTATATTGGATGGGGATTTTATACACATAAGGATACCGGTGGCGATTTATGCTAGATATATAAGCCTCAAGTTACCTTATGGTTGGACATACTCAATCGGCTATGAGACAGAAATCGTTGAAAAATATGATGATATTAGTGAAGTCGTAGCTATTGCCGAATCAAGAACCTACACCGTAGTCACGATTAATCATACATGGAATGACAACCCTAGCGGACATATAGGCTTTACCCCATTTGCCTCTAATGCCCCAGGAGGATTTACAATTGTCACATTGGCTTTGCCTGGTGATTTAGCAGCATGGAACAACGCATTTAACAACAATCCTGGCAATCTAGTTATAAGCGTACCACAGGATATTAGTTTAACGGGTACCGTTACAATACCAGCGGGGCGGCATATCATTATTACTAGTCAGAGTACTAATCTTAACGATAGTGTCGGGTATCCCATTCTTCATACCGCACCGGCTGTTACGCAAACAATAAACCGTGTCACTACAACAGGTCGGCATTTCCATGTTGCCGCTGGTGCAACTTTAACCTTAAGCCATATCGTCCTGGATGGGCAGCGGGTTACTGGTCAAACCGATTTTCGCGGTGGTGTCTCGGTTAATAGCGGATACTTGTTTATGAGGCCAGGTAGTGTGATACAAAATACTCATTTTACGACAATAGTCAGCATCGCCGATGGCGGTGGCGGTGGCGGCGGTGTAAGCGTGTCTAATAATAGCTCGTTTACTCTATCTGGAGGTACGATTACTGGCACAACAACATCAACAGCAGGAGCCGTAGCTGTAGGAGATAACAGTACGTTTACTATGTCCAGCGGTTCCATAAGCAACAATCAAAACGTAAATGTTGGCAATGGCTCTGGCGTACGGATATTTCTAGATTCCGAATTTAACATGAGTGGCGGTTCTATTACTGGAAATACTTCGCTCAATGGCGGCGGAGGCGGTGTAACACTTACTAGTAACGGCGGTGTAATACCAACCAATTCTTCCTTCACAATGACCGGCGGCACAATCTCAAACAATACCGCCACCAATGGTCCCGGTGGAGGCGTATTTCTAGGACCAGCCACTACTTTTAACATGCAAACTGGTACTGGTGGTAGTACAGGTACCATCATCAATAATACTGCAACAAGCGCGGTAGCCACACAAGGCGGTGGCGGAGTATATATTCAAACCGCAACTTCTACCTTCAATTTTTATGCCGGTACAATAGAGCAAAACCGTGCCTATCGCGGTGGTGGCGTTATGATGATTAGCGGTATCTTTAACATGCATGGCGGAACCATCTTCAACAATCGCAACCAGCCCGGAAACACCAACCCCATCTTAGAAGGTGGTGGGGCACATGTTACGGGTGGGACTTTCACCATGACCAGCGGTACAATAGGTCACGCAACCAACCCAGCCCAAGGAAACAGCGCGGTACGCGGCGGCGGTGTATGGGTAGGCAACGGGGCGAGCTTTTATATGCAAGACTATACCCCTTCTGGCGGCAGCACACCCATCCCTGACACCGGTACTATCATAGGCAACACAGCCACAACAGCCCAAGCCAATAATCAAGCAGGCGGTGGTGTATATGTAACAGGCCCAGAGACCACATTTGAAATGTCTGCTGGTACCATTGAAGCTAATCGTGCCAGGGGCGGGGTTGGTGTTCTGGTAAACGACGGCGCCACATTTGAAATGAGCGGCGGTATTATTATACGCAATAGATATAATCCTGATGGAGACATACCGTCCGCAGGCGGCGGTGTGTTTATAACCGATCCCACCACATCTTTCACTATGACCGGCGGTACGATAGGTGATTCAAGTGCCGCTGCGGGTATCACCACAAACGGCAACCGAGCTGCCAGTGGTGGTGGTGTGTTTGTAGGTGGCGGTGCTACAGTTAATATGAACGAAGGCGGCACGACCGAAAATCCAACTTACGGTATTATCACTGGCAATCTTGCAACTGGCGGTGGTGGTGGCGTTCACATTACAAACAATGGCGGGCAATTAATCATGTCGGCCGGTAGAATAAGAAACAATACCGCAAATAGTACAGGCGGCGGTATTATTACCGGCTGGGGAGCGGCCAATATTACCATGAGCGGAGGCATCATAGGCGATGAGGACTCCGCATATGGCAATCAGTCGATATTTGGCGGCGGTGGTGTGCGCTTCCAAGGCAACACATTTGCCATGTCCGGCGGGTCTATTCGCGGAAATAATGCTGGGCTTGATGGCGGCGGGGTACACATGACAGGCGTAATTACCGCCAACCCTACTACCGCTGATTTCAATATGTCCGGTGGGTATATTTTAGATAATAATGCGGATGGCAATGGCGGTGGGGTTGTGGTTAGCAATGATGGGGCGACCTTCACAATGACAGGCGGCACCATAGGCGGCGTAGCTCCGTCTAATCTCGCCCCCGGCGCAGCTAATCCATATGCCAACACTGCCCTTAGTGGTGGCGGTGTATGGGTAGGCAATGGCGCAAGCTTTTATATGCAAGACTACACTCCATCCGGTGGCGGCGAGGTTGTACCTGGCACAGGGCTAATTGCAGGTAACCAGGCAACCGGCACAACTGCCAATCATGTCGGCGGCGGGGTTTATGTGGTAGGCACCGGCACTACAATGATGCTGAATGCAGGTACAATTGGACACAACACAGCCCTGCTTGGCGGCGGTGTCGGGGTAAGGAATAATGCCGTGTTTGAAATGAATGGTGGATACATCGAACACAATCGTACCCTTAACGTCGGTGCTAGTATGGACAATGCACACAGTGGCGGCATAAGATTGCATGACGGTGTTCTCGCTACAATAAATGGCGGAGAAATAAGATATAACGTATCCTATAGTTCTGGTGCCGGCATACATGCGCACAGCAACGTAACCCTAATCATGAATGGCGGTTATATTCACAATAATAGAAACACACATGTCGGCGGCGGCGGCGGTGTTGTAATTAATACAGGCACCAATTTCATCATGAACGGTGGTGAAATATTCGACAATGAATCACTTGCCGCAAACGGCGGCGGTGGTGTAAATATTTGGACAAACAGCACTTTTACAATGAACGATGGTGTAATTTACGGAAACACCGCCAGCACAATGGGTGGGGGCATATCAGCTGGTACTGCAACAAGCATCTTTAATTTCTATGGCGGCACAATTGGTGGCCCAGTTGGAACATATGACAGCGAAGGTTATCCCATAATCAATGCCAACTCGGCTCCTATTGGCGGTGGTTTACATGTAGTTGGTACTTTCAACCTACGTGGAGCTAGCCCCAAAATCATCCAAGGTAACACAGCAGAATATGACGGCGGCGGCGTTTGGGTAGCCCAAGACGGCGCATTCCGCATGGAAACCACAGCCACACACCCCGTAGTGGGCAACGTCCACATAACCCACAACACAGCAGGCGAAATGGGCGGCGGTATCTACACCCAACGCCACGAGTACTACAACGACCCACTAACCCTCGTAAACGCACCATCCAACCCAGGGGGCGTACCCAATGCCTACAGCAATCTGACCTTACACGGCGTAACCTTTGGCAATAATTCAGCCAACCGCCGCTACTGGCCTCCAAGCAATGCAACCGCGGTCATCCCTACAACTGCCTTTGTCGCAAACAGCACCAGCCAACCCACATCCATCCCAGATATCCGCCGTCATCCACTCAATAACTACGATATCAACTTCCGTATAGGCTTGGTAGATTTCGACTTCCTTAAAACAGACAATTACCTATACGCAGCTCCCCCAAGCATCAACCTACTACCCGGCGCGCAATTCCGACTATACCGCGCCATAGACCCAGGTGCCCCCATAGGCACTTCCAGTGCAGACCTTGTTATGTACAACGCAGGGGTACTAGATCCTCGCTGGGAGGAAGTAATATTTTCAGCCGGTATACTATCCTCCGATTACCTAATCGCTACAAGCACAGCCTCGGTAGCAGATATCATCAGCTTTATGATGGACCCACGCCACCAATATCAGTTGGTAGAAATAATCGCACCCGCCAACTTCCAAGTACCCCTTGGCCAATGGCGTATCACTTACAGTATGCCTACCGATACCTTCAACGCTCCTATTACAGTAGGGAGTGCCCATATCCCCGCCATACTACGCTCTAATTTGCCCGTTTTGACCTCGGCTACTCATCCGGTTGCTCCAAGAGATGACTTGTTCTACCTGGGTAACTTCAGGGTAATGGATTTGCCCATGACCGGCGGTTTGGGCATCTCAATGCCGGTTTTGGCAGGCACTGTGCTGCTAGGCGGGACCATGATATTGTTGGCCGTGTTGCATATCAAAAGAAAGCACAAGAATAACGCATAAGAAATGAAAGGGGGGACGTCGTAAGTCCGTCCCCCAATATCGGTCATTTTTCATACCGACTGATTCACGTACCCCCGGCAAAGCCGAGCCCTCACCTACAGCTTCCCCTCCAGTCTTCGTTGGCCCCAGTTCTCGATCGCTCCTGGACTGCCGCCTTATAGATTGGCCTGTATATGAGAGCTCGCCTTTGCCGGGGGACTTGCATCCTACTCCAATTGCAATGTAAGCTGAACCGCCTCTCCTGTATTGGCCGCAAGAAGCTCTTCTACGTTTCGTAAGCCATAGTACAGTAGAAATTCATCACTGGTACCAAATAAAATAGGCCGTCCTGGTGCATCCAGGCGGCCTTTTTCTGTTATTAGGCCATATTCCATTAATTTATTTACCGCATGGTCCGCATTGACCCCCCGGATATCTTCGATTATTGCTTTTGTAACTGGTTGCTTATAGGCAACAATTGCCAGAGTTTCCAGCAATGTTTGAGACAGTGACCGGCGGGGTTTTAGCTTTAATAACCGCTCAATAGATTGGTAGTAGATGGGGTTGGTACAAAGACGATAATTCTCGTCTGTTTCCTGTATTTGAATCCCTGATTGATCGGCAGCATAAGACTCTGCCATACGGGTCAAAAGATTCCTGGTAAGGGGAATGTCGCAGCCCAGTGCATCTGCCAGGCTGGCAAGGGGCACACTTTCCGGGCTTGCAAAAAGCATGGCCTCCAGCATTTTTTCTCTGTCGGTGGAGTGAGGGGTCATATTACTCTCCTTCAAACATTAAAATAGCGCGTATCATCCCATAGGGGATAATACGCGCCGGAATTGCTAACTATACAGCGCAAATAGCGTCAACTTCAACTGATGCACCCTTAGGTAGTGCAGACACTTGGTAACATATCCGGGCGGGAGGAGCTCCCGTAAAAAAACTGGCATACACTTCGTTGACCTGTGCAAAATCCGCCATATCCGTAAGCAAGACCGTAGCCTTGAGGATATTGTCCATACTGCTGCCTGCCGCTTCAACGATTGCAGCTACGTTGGTCATAACCATTTGGGCCTGCTTTTTGATATCCCCAAGCTCCATCTCCCCCGTTGTAGGGTCAATGGGCAGTTGACCGGATACATAAATAACACCATTATGGACTTTGGCTTGAGAAAACGGGCCTATTGCTGCCGGGGCTTTGTCTGTTGATATGGTTTGAATGTTCATGGGGCACCTCTTCGATTGTTTTATGGTAATGATACCATAAAAACGCCACTAAACAACCGCTGCATCCCGCAGCCTTGCGGCATCATCTTGTGCAACCGTTGCCGAAATACGAATCCCGTCATCCTCATATTGGCAGTCATGAACCTGGCCGTTGGCATATATCCGGGACACAAGTGCGCCAGCGTCCAAAGGCAGCAGTATTTCGACTTTGATCCGCATCTCCGCAAGCTGCTTGGTGATTACGTCTTTAAGATTATCTAATCCCATACCCGTCATAGCGGAAATTGCTACGCCTTTTGTCCCAGCCGCTACTTCTCCCGCAACATCGCATTTGTTATACACCAGCATAGTGGGGTTTGTGTGTGCCCCAAGCTCCTTGAGTACATCATCCACAACTTCCATTTGCCTATGAAAATTATCCGATGAGGCATCCACTACATGAAGAAGCAAATCCGCATACTTGGCTTCTTCCAATGTGGCTCTAAAGGCATTGACTAAGTCATGAGGCAACTTATTGATAAACCCTACTGTGTCTATCAACAGGAATTCTCCACTGCCAAGGTTTACTTTACGGGCTTTGGGATCCAAGGTTGCAAAAAGTTTATCTTCTGCTAGCACATCACTGCCGGATAAACTATTCATTAAAGTGGATTTGCCTGCGTTGGTATAACCCACAAGTGCCACTATGGGAATATTGGTACGCTCCCGCTGGATACGCTGGACATCACGGCGGGACTTAATCTTGTCGATTTCCCTTTCCAGCTCCACAACCCGCCGTCTGAGTAATCGGCGGTCTACCTCCAACTGGGTTTCACCTTCACCCCGGCGGGCACCACCCCCACCGGCTCCGCCGCCGCCCATACGGGAAAAATGCCCCCAATACCCTGCCATCCTGGGCAGGAGATACTTGGCTTGAGCCAATTCTACTTGAAGGCGGCCTTCGTGAGTGGAGGCACGGCCTGAGAAAATATCCAATATCAGAGCGGTACGATCAATAAGCTCGATTTTACCCAGCTCTTTCTGGATATTACGAACCTGTGCAGGGGTAAGCTCGTCGTCAAAGATAATCGCATCAGCCCTATACTTTTGAATCTCCAGCGCAAGCTCCTGAAGCTTGCCATGCCCAAAGTAAAAAGTCCTGTCAGGCTTTGCCCGAGCTTGAGTTACATAGCCCACGGTAATAAATCCTGCGGTATCTGCCAACTGCCTAAGCTCGTAGAGAGGATGGTCTTCGGTACCCTGCTTTACATCAATACCAACAAGAATAGCCCGAGCAATCTCCGCTTCGGCCTTCTTTGATTGATCGGGACGAATACGAGCATCTGCGGCTTCTATTTCCTCCCAAAGCTGGTCGTCAGGGATACGATGTATACGATATGGGCCAAATAGATTAACGGTCAGTTCCCCATCCACTGTCTCCTCGGCTGGGACATCCAAAATGGCTACCTGCATGGCAGTAGGTTCACCATCCAGCACCCCAACAGCCGCCATTGCGTCCAATCGCAGGTATTTTAGGGATTGGATATCCACACTGGAAAGGGCAGAATTGCCCCCAGGATGTGTATGGATACACCGCAGCCCGTTAAGTCTGTCCTCGGAACGGCGTCGGCTCAAGCTAGGCAGGCTGACCCGGTCATGCTCGCCAACAATAACAGACTCTACCCGCCCAGCCCTGTCCAAATAAACCATGGCTTCCCGGCCGGTTGCGCCGGTAAAGGTAGCAAGAGCATTAACGATTTCGGCAGAGACAAACTCGCTACGGTCGGTTTCCATTTCAAATATGCCCTCAAGGGCAGTGATATAAGTACGGCGTATGCCGTCGATGTTGCCGGTTGCTTTTTGCATAAGGTCTCTCTTTCTAGTGGGATAAATTAGTACATACAATATAACACTTTTTTTGTGGGCCGCAGTATAGTTTTTAACTAAAAAACGCATATTATCCTATTTTTGTAGGATGATATGCGTTTTCAATCTTTGCATAACATAGAATATACATATCTCATATCTTGGAGGCCACTATGCCCACCATATCCCTATGCATGATAGTAAAAAACGAAGAAAAAGACCTACCCCGCTGCCTAGACAGCATAAAAGACGCCGTGGATGAAATTATCATAGTAGATACCGGTTCAACTGACCAGACAAAAGCCATCGCCAAAATCTACACCAATAAAATCTACGACTTCCCCTGGATAAACGACTTCTCTGCCGCTCGCAACGAGGCGTTCTCTAAAGCCACCATGGACTATCAAATGTGGCTGGACGCTGATGATATCTTCCCGGCGGCATCACTTGAGAAGCTATTGGAATTAAAACAAAACTTAAACCCATCTGTGGATGTGGTGACCATGAAGTACATTACCCAATTTGACGAGATGGGGAACCCCTCATTTTCCTTTAGTCGGGAACGGCTGACCAAGCGGAAAAAGGGCTACACCTGGCAAGACCCGGTGCATGAGTTCATCTCCTATTCTGGTAAAGTCCTGCACACAGATATCGAAGTGCATCATAAAAAAGAAGCATCTCCAGAGATATCCACCCGTAATTTAGACATCTATACCACTCTGATTGAGAGCGGCAAAACCCTGACCCCCAGACAATTATATTACTATGCCCGGGAAAACAAAGACCATGGCCTATGGGAACAGGCAGCAAAATATTTCGAAAAATTCCTGGCAACAAAAAAAGGCTGGGTCGAGGACAATATCACAGCCTGCCACAGCTTAGGGATTTGCTACCGCGCTTTGGGGGAAGCGGAAAAAGTGCTGCCTGCCTTATTGAGAAGCTTCGAATATGATGCTCCTAGGGCTGAGATTTGTAATGAAATCGGATATATATACAAAGGAGAGGAGAACTACGCAACCGCTCTTGGGTGGTTTCAGGTCGCGGCCAATCTTATCCCCCCTACAACTGGGGGCTTTGTACTGCTGGAGCATTGGGGGTATATCCCTAATTTGGAAAGCTGTGTTTGCGCCTGTTACCTGGGAGACTATGAAAAGGCACGGACTTACAATGAGAAGGCAGGGTCATATAAACCAGGTGCTGGGCCTGTAGAGCATAATCGGCGGTATTTAGACAGCGTTCAGCTCGAAGGTCATTCCCAGGGGTAAGGTAAGATTGGGCAAGCAATGCCCACTTTGCTGACCTGACAAAGTTGGTTTACCTGCCGGGATGATTAGCTCGTTTATACAGATATGTAGAGTTTCCAGTGTTTGTGGGGCGAAGTCACCGAGAAGTATACCTGAGGCATCGGTTAGCTTGCCAGCCTGTTTTAACTGCAAGAACATCCTGTCTATGCGGTAAGGTTCTTCCCCTATTTCTTCTATGAAAAGGATGCGACCTCGGGTGTCGATTTCGTAGGGGGTGCCTAAGGATGCTGTTAAGAGACTGAGATTACCGCCAATTAGGGGGGCGGAGGTGTAGCCGGGGACAATGCAAGGAAGGGGACTAAAGAAGCCCCCTTCTTTAGAAGGGGGTGCCGCCGTAGGCGGTGGTGGTTGTATACAAGTTGCGCTGATTAACGACTCCATCGTAACATCACATCGTCCAAAATCCACCGCAACCATAGGCCCATGAAATGTCACAAACCCACATCGCTGATTAAATGCAATATGCAAAGCCGTAACATCACTATACCCCACAAACACCTTTGGGTTTCGCCCAATCAATTCATAATCCAAATAAGGCAACAGCCGCCCTGCCCCATACCCCCCTCTTGCAACAAAAATGCCGCGCACATCCTCCGCGGCAAAGGCAATATGTAAATCCCGCAGGCGTATATCATCAGTGCCTGCCAGGTAATCATGCCGTAAATAGCAGCTTTCCATTACTACGGGGACAAGACCCATGCCCCGTACAATATCTATCCCAAAGGCCAGCTTCTCCTGGTCAACAGGCCCTGATGTTGCAAGGATAGCCACTTTGTCTCCAGGGTAGAGCAACTCTGGCATCCACAAGGGCTCAGTCATCGCACTCAACCAATATCTTACCGGTTTCACAATCCACCAGCACTATGTCTTCCCCGATTTTTTTTATTTTGCTCCAGGGAATCCTATACTCCTGATCCCGCCCAAAGACACCTAGTACACGGCCCGGGCCTGGGACTATCAAAGTCTTAATCTTTCCTTCGCTCTCATCTATCACCAAGTCGCTTACAAAGCCGTAACGAACTCCGTCATTAGTGTTTATGACTTCCTTCTGGCGTAAGTCATACATACGCGACATAAAATCTCCTTTTTGTTGGGGGAGGGGCTGCGCCCCTCCCCCTTGCCCCCGGTTTTAGTCATACATACGCGACATAAAATCTCCTTTTATTGGGGGAGGAGCTGCGCCCCTCCCCCTTGCCCCCGGTTTTAGTCATACATACGCGACATAAAATCTCCTTTTGTTTGGGGAGGGGCTGCGCCCCTCCCCCTGGCCCCTGGTTTTAGTCATACATACGCGACATAAAATCTCCTTTTATTGGGGGAGGAGCTGAGCCCCTCCCCCTGGCCCCTGGTTTTAGTCATACATACGCGACATAAAATCTCCTTTTATTGGGGGAGGAGCTGCGCCCCTCCCCCTTGCCCCCGATGTTAGTCATATATACGCAACATATTGTCTCCTTAAAAAAAGTGATTGAACACCAACCAATCGGCAAAAATTAGCAATGCAAGCCCCCATAGGTAGAATGAGAAATATCTGAGTTTACAGGCGTGGATTAGCTTTAGCAGTAGCTTAATTGAAAGATATCCTACTGCTGCCGATACTGCCATTCCCACTAAGATGTTAACCAGTCCGGTGTAAGCGACGCTTTCACTTCCCCGTGCTATACTTACTGCTTCCAGCAATCCTCCACCGGCTATGGCAATAATAGCCAGCATAAAGGAAAACGTGGCCGCGGTTTTGCGATTAATCCCTCTGGTTAACGCTCCGGTAATCGTGGTACCTGACCTGGATATCCCCGGAGGGATTGCTAATGCTTGACAGACGCCTACGAATAGCGCGTCAAACCATGTAATATCACGTTCTTCCTTGGTACCTGCGGTAAAGCGGTCAGCAAACAGCAGCAAAACCCCCGTCAATGTAAATGCTGCCGCCAGCCATATTCCGGTGCGGAAGTTGTTTTCTATAATGCCAAATTGATGAAATATAAAGCCCAGTACCACAGCAGGAATACTGCCGATTATCAACAAGCCCGTCATCCGGCCCAGAGGATTTTTTATTATCCCCCATACATCCGGCCAAAAAACAATAAGTATGGCTGCAAGGGAACCCACATGCACCGCAATGTCAAATGTAAGAAGGGGCTCCTCAATACCAAAAACCCGTTGAAGGACAATCAAATGCCCAGAGGAACTAATGGGCAGAAACTCAGTAATGCCCTGTACTATGCCTAAAATAATTGCGTGTAGTATGCTCATGAAAACTCCTTTTATAGCGAGTTAATTCGCTATTATCGTCGTATATTTATCCCCAGTATACCACCAAGTCCGCCTCCTGCAATAGAAAGCAATATCACCGTAAATGTGCGCCCATCCATAAAAAATCCTGGCAAAAGCACCATCATGATTATGGCCAATACCGCAACATATATAAACCCGGCAATCATACCCCACATCCAGCCTCGGGACGTAGCACCTTTAGCAGCGTCAAACCCCGCCACCATTACCGAAAGCAGGGTAGTGACCGCTATAACCATTGGCAAGCTGCGCTCGCTCATTTGTGTATATGTAATCAGCATGGCATAAGCCAAAAAAACGACACAAGTGACGGCGAAGCCCATCATTACACCAATTACGATTTGTTTTATTTGGGATTTATTTTCCTCGGTGACCAGGTGGCTGGTAGTTTGCTCTCTACGCATGGCGTTCCCTCCATATGAGAATCGTTAATAACCGCCCCCACCACCAGCGGGGGCGGCAAATCGTGGTTTTTGCTTTATTCACTATACGAGGGGATTTGTAGAATTATGCAAGTACAACCCAGCTGGTTGGCAAATGATTTTTAAGCCGGCCTTGCACCAGTCGTGCCCAGCCAAGTGGGTGACCTTGATAGCAGATTAGCACCCAAGGCTTCCCTGGCAAGTCAAAGTCCTCCGGTGGGGATATGGACTCCCCCTTAAGATAGCGAAATGCATCGGATTCCGATAACTCCACGGAGTAACGGGCTTGGTCCTTGGTAATGCCCATGGCAAGTGCCTGAGAGGGAGTAAACCTCCCCTTAGAAAGCTCACCAAGCAACCAGCCGCTACGGGCGACTCGCAAACCGGATAAATCCAAGGCCTCGGGAATATGGTATAACCGCCCACCAATGGTTTCCACAGAAAAGTCAGCTATTTTTAGATTCTCATCGCAATACACATGAAATTCATCGCAAACCTCCCTGTCATTGCGAGCGTAGCGAAGCAATCCAGTATTTGTGCGTTTACTGGATTGCTTCGCTACGCTCGCAATGACGGGTGTATCGCTATCGGTTTTCGCAGTTTTCGTAAACAGAGCAATAAAATGCCCTTCACCAGGGGCCCTATGAGGCCATATACGAGCAGTTTTACCGTCCAGCCCAGTGGACACTCCTAGTTTATCGTGGTCAATGGGCAGCAATTCAAAATCCGAATGCGCCTCCAAAAAAGCCGCGACAGTACCCTCATTCTCCAACCGGTTAAATGTACAAGTAGAATAAACCAACCGCCCACCAGGCCGAAGCATCCCCCCAGCATGACGCAAAATCTCCTTCTGCAAAGCCCCACAAGCCTCCGGCTTATTGGATGTATAAGCCTTGGCTGCATCTATATCCCGGCGAAACATCCCCTCACCAGAGCAAGGCGCATCCACTAAAATGCAATCAAAAAACCTCTGGAAGCGGGGTGCCAACCGATGGGGCATTTCCGTAAGGACAATGGCATTGGTAACCCCGGCCATTTCCAGGTTTTTCACCAAGGCGCGGCTACGGGAAGGACTTGCGTCATTGGAAACAAGCAGACCCTGGCCCTGCATGTATCCCGCAAGCTGCACGGACTTACCACCAGGGGCGGCGCAAAGGTCGAGCACTCTATCCCCCGGCTTAGGCCGTAAAACCGCCGCCGGGCACATGGCACTAGGCTCCTGTATATAGAATAAGCCTGCGTGATATAGCAGGCTTTTTGACGGGCGAGAATCATCGGGGAGGTACACATAACCCTCAGGGCACCATAGGACTTGGGTGAGGGAATCCCGGGTCAAGCCCGGGATGACGGAAGTGTTGGTCTTAAGCAGATTTAAACGCAGCCCTCGCCGGGTGGGCTCATGGTAGCTACTAATAAAGGACTCGTACTCATCCCCAAGGATTTCTTGCATATTAATGAGAAATGACTCCGGCAACTCCTTCAATGCGGCACCTCAAACTTTGTCGTTTTGACCATACCTTTTCGCATGGTTTTTCTTGCGATTTCATAATACTTTTCCGTTATTTACGCCCATATTCATTCACATGCATAGCCATAAAAAGGCATGGATTAACTTCACCCCATATAGTCGTGAAAACCTCCAGGGGCTTAAAGCCAACAGAATAATAGAATTTCCGTGTGCGCTCGTAATGGGCATCTTCTCGTGATGCATCCAGGGTTTTTACCGTCAAAAATTCCATACCATTTTCTCGACAAAAATCTACGCAAAGATTTACAAGCTTTCGGCCAATACCTTGACCATGGTAAGCTTCCTTTATTCCCATTACATAAATTTCCCCAGTATATTGGTTATGCACCACAATCGACACAAACCCCACTGCTGCATCGCCATCCATTACAGCATGAAATGGTTTATCCTGCACCCCGGCTACATAATCCATAAGGGATTCCTCGTCTCCAAACCAATCGGGGATGCTCCTAAGGACATCATTGCATATCTCGGATTTGACTTCTGGGGCTATTATCTCTCGGATTTCAATCATATGGCGGATTCTGCTTTCCATTTTTCTATCAGTGCAGCCAAATCCTGCTGGCCTTCGTCGCCATTGGCATGACTGCGGACAGAAACTTTATTTTCCTCCACTTCCTTATCGCCAATTATCAGCATCACAGGAATCTTAGCCAACTGGGCCTCACGGATTTTATAACCCATTTTCTCCCCACGGGCGTCAAGCTCTACCCGTAGACCTGCAGCGTCGATTTCCTCGTATACCTTCTGGGCAGCTTCATGATGCCGCTCGGATATGGGAATCACCATAATTTGTACGGGAGTCAGCCAGAATGGGAACCAGCCGGCGCAATGTTCCGTGAGTATCGCGATAAACCGTTCGATACTACCAAAACAAGTACGATGAATCATTACAGGCCTGTGTTTGGCACCATCCGGACCGATATAACTCAAATCAAACCGCTCAGGCAGGTTCATATCACACTGAATGGTACCGCATTGGAAGCTCCTGCCCATGCTGTCCTTGATATGGAAGTCAATTTTCGGACCGTAGAATGCCCCGTCCCCTTCGTTGATTTCATAGGTGCGGCCCAGTTCGTCCAGGGCTTCTGCTAAGCTGTTTGTAGAGCTTTCCCATGCTTCGTCCGTGCCGATGCTTTTTTCAGGCCTGGTGGATAACTCAAAGGTAAATTCATCAAGGCCAAAGGCGGCGTATACATCTTCATACAACTTTATTACATTAATCAATTCACCCTTGAGCTGCTCAGGGGTCATATAAATATGAGCATCGTCCTGGGTAAAGCCTCTTGCTCGTGCCATCCCGTGCAAGGTACCGGATAGCTCAATCCGATGTATATGCCCAAGCTCTGCTATACGCAGTGGGAACTCTTTGTACGAGTGCAGCTCCAGTCCGTATACAAGCATCCCGCCAGGGCAGTTCATGGGCTTGATATAGTACTCTACATCGTCAATCATGGTGTTATACATTTCGTAATTGGTTGTATGGCCTGAGCGTTGCCATAAATCGCTTTGCAGCATAATAGGAGTGGAGATTTCCTGATAGTTATATTTTTTATGAATCTTGCGCCAGTATTCAATCAGTAGATTTTTAAGGATTAAGCCTTTTGGAAGATAGAACGGAAGCCCCGGCCCTTCGTCCATAAAGGCAAACAGCTTCATTTCTTTACCTAGCTTGCGATGGTCACGCTTCTTGGCTTCTTCTATGCGCTCCAGATGCAGGGCCAGCTCTTCCTTAGTAAAAAATGCAGTACCGTAAATCCGGGAGAGCATCTTGTTTTTTTCGTCCCCTCGCCAATAGGCCCCGGCTACGGATTGCAGCTTAAAGGCCTTGACCTGCCCAGTTTTTGCCATATGAGGCCCGGCGCAAAGGTCAACGAATTCCCCCTGCTTATAAAAGGACGGCGCATCTTCCAAGCCCTCCAGAAGCTCCCGCTTATATGGCTCTCCCTGTTCGTCCACATAGGCAAGGGCCTCTTCCGGGGACAGGTTAAAATGCTCCAAAGGCAGATTCGCCTTGACGATTTTTTTCATTTCCTTTTCAATAGCTTCTAAATCTTGGGCAGTGAAAGGTGTGGTAGTCTCAAAGTCATAATAAAAGCCATTTTCGATGGCGGGGCCAATTGCTAGTTTGACTGTGGGGAAAAGGCGTTTCACCGCCTGGGCCAGGATATGGGCCGCTGTGTGGCGTAGGGCTTGGATATCTTGGGTAATTTCTGGTTGCATTTTATCTCTCCTTCATATCTTAGTTACAGTATCATACCATATATAGTAATTTCAATCCAAAATGCAGGATTGAAATTACTACGGCTTAAGAAAGCGTTTCAACGTCACTCTCAGTTGAAATCCCTATATTGTACAAAAACGGGGATTGGGGCATAATAATGAAAAAGGGAAGGAGCATACCTATGCACGCACTTAAAGGATATTTCGAAAACGGCAGATTTCATCCACTTACGCAACCAGCGAACGTCCCTGAGCGAAGAGTAGCTGTGGTTACTTTTCTTGATGATGAAATTGAAGTAAAACCGGACACATGGGATGAGTTTTTTGAGCTAGTATCATCATTTAGTGAAGATGAGAAACCTAAGTTTGAAGATTTTCCGCGCCTTGACCTAGAACGGGAGCTCATCAATTTTGAGGAGGTATAGCAGATGGTTTATGCATTTGATGCAAACACTGTTATCCACTTGATGCGTAACAATTTATCAGCTCAAAGCAATTTATTTTCTGCCAAGTGGGATGGAGTGCGGTTTGTAATCCCACCTTACACAAACTATGAAATTCAGCGCGGGTTGAATATTAAACCAATAACAAGATAAATAAAAGCATATGGAAAGCTATGCAGCAGTTGTCATATTGAAGAAATGACCATAGCCGCATGGAAATACGCCGCTCAAATTTATGCTGAATTATATGTAAAACGATTTACGGTAAAGGATTCTGACATTCTAATTGCGGCTTTTTGCATAGCCAATGGGTATATTTTAGTCACAAATAACACCAAAGATTTCGAAAACATAGATGGCTTACAAATGGTAGACTGGGTGCAGTGATAATAGCTTAAACTGCTTTTTAGAAAGCGTGCGCGAAGCGCGCGCAACCCAAAACCCACTTTGAGCGGCGAAGCCGCGATTCCGCTTTTCATGCTTGGTTGGTGACGGAAATGCCCATAATGGACGGATAGGAGGTTATTATCATATATTCCGACAATCCCTTCCGAGAACCAGAAGACCGCCTATTCTTCGCCAAGGCCCTAGACCGGGCAAGGGAAGCTCAAAACAAAAACCACGCCGCCTTTACGGATTTCATGAATCCTCAGCGATGCGTGGTTTTTTTGCAGCAGTTTGTGAAAATGAGAGTCGCAGTGATGGTCTATGGCGGGTATCCGGGCGCAGAGCGCAAACTATTGGGATTTGCCCCGGCATATTCCGATGAGACTTTTACAGAGGATGCATTTCCCATCGTTCCTCTAACGATAACATATAGAGGCCGTTTTTCCCGGCAGCTTACCCACAGGGATTTCCTAGGCTCTGTACTGGGTCTTAGTCTTGACCGGGGTAAAATCGGGGATATCCGAATAGGGACTGACGGAGCTATAATGTATGTAGCTGAGGAAGTAGCGGATTTTATTACTGAGAACTTATTGGAAGTTGGGCGAACCACCGTAACCGCCGCCCGAGATATAGAACTACCAGGGATAGAAACCCCAGGCACACAGAAACGGATAACCGCCGCATCTCTACGCCTTGATGCGGTAATAAGCGAGGCCTTTCACATATCCCGTGGCAAAGCCGCAGCCTTTATCGAAGCCGAAAAGGTCTTTGTAAATTGGGCAATCGGCAAAAAGACCCGTCAGCTTGCCCAGGGGGATATTGTAACCATCCGGCAGGTAGGCCGGCTACGCCTTGATGATATTTCTGGCCCTACAAAAAAGGACAGGATTGCGCTAGTGATTACTCTATTCTGATTGAAATATCGTGCTCGGATTTAATCCTATATTTCATAATGTCAATATCCAGACTCGTTGAAATCCGTCCTGATTCGGCGAGTCTTTTTATTTGCCCGATGGATGTATCTAGTACTCTGGCAAGCAAAGCACTCAATTTCAGGTCAAAACTGTAACTACCTTTTACATGTAGAAGGAATGCGTCATTCCCACGACAATCTTTGGCAATCCTATGCTCGTCATTGCGAGCGTAGCGAAGCAATCCAAAACCCTGGATTGCTTCGTCGCTATACTCCTCGCAATGACGGGAGGGGAGATTTTGTTCATTTTGATGGACTGTGTAGTCTACATTGGTGTAATCAACTGTATACCCATGCTGCTTAAGAAAATTGCGATTAAAGGCATACTGCCATGCTAAGTTTACATCATTGTTGACAAATTTATCAAATAACCCTTCGGGCAACTCATGAGGGCGCATCCCCTTGTAAAGAGTCAATTTCCACGTGTTATCGCATTTTGTACATTTGTAGATTAACCAGATATCAACTCGGGATTGATTGGCATTGGCCCGGAATTTTTCGCTGCAATAATACGGCATTTTACGATTGCATTTGCTGCAGTGGCGTAGGATATTTGGTGTTATTGTCGGTACTATGTACCAAGTTGTTTCTTTCATTTTTTTCACCCTAAAAATCATAGGGTGCAACCAGGCCACATGCCACCTAAAAGACGGTTATGTAACGAGATTGAGGGTAATAAAAACGCCGCAGTGAGAATCACTCTCCATCGCGGCGTTCAAGTAAAGATATATTGTTGGTTTTCTAATGAATCAATAACATCTATACTGCAATCAGTTCAGCATATTCTTCCTTTGAAAATATAACATGTTCGTTATATACACCATAACGTACTTCGTCCCGGACAACGCGATTCAAGATATCATTAATCCTGGAACAAATTTTCTTGTACCCTAAAGGCTTATTTACAGAATGAGCTAGTAAAGCCTGTTCGAGCAAATCCTGCTCTATATAATAATTGTCGAACTCATCAGCTTGCGCACTCTTAGCTAATACTGGCATTTAATGCACTCTCCTAACAATCATACAAATTTACATTGAATGGGAATAAAAGCCTTGTTCTATTAAATCCTTGTTCTGTAGTATTGTGTCCACAATGTCCACATTTATTGCATCTGCAAAGTGCTTAATAATGCCCGAGACGATAACATCAAATCGGCATAAAGTCAAGATATAATATAAATCGCGGTGCATTTTCGGGGTGTCAAAAGAAATCCCCATGCTTAAAACATATTCGCCACGATGTGTAAATATATCGTCCATCATGACGAAGGTAACGTAATCTTTGAAGGGCCTTATTGAAGGGTCATCACCATAATGCCACTCCTTGTTAAGGCTGTAAATTAATGGTGTTTTAAGTTCAGCCGCTTTAGTTATCATGCATATATTATCGCTAGGCATGGGTTTCATTCCATAATTATAATCGTATTCACCAGATGCCACCGCTGCGAGTTTCAGATATTGATTTTTATCCGTGTGCAAATAACGAAAATGTGTTCTCACTCCACCCCAAGTAAAAAACACCTCATTTACTCCTCTGCACAATCGTTGCAAAAATTGCTGAATCATACGCGCACTATCTTCCGACGCACTTTTATGTCCACCCTCACTACGTTTTTCATAACCTTTTCTATACTCATTAATATTCCTTATAGAGAGATTTGTGAATATGCGAAGTTGTTCAGAAAAATGTGGCATCGCGCTTGTAAAAAAATCACTGTCTACCTTTACTTCTCTATTGTATGGCATAGGAATTATATAAAGTGATTTAGATGTACTTTTATATGTTTTTTCCACAGTGCTCCCAAGCGACTTAGTACTGTGAAGTGTTTCTCCATCTCGTGTATCAATAAAATTTCTTACACTTGCGATAATATCATTTATAACCTGTGCGTATACAGTATCACGTTTTGTCGTTGAGATTGTCGCAATAGGTTTTAAACCTCTTGGGAGTAATTGAAACTTTGCTATAGGCGTACCTTGATAAGCACAATCTTTAATTAATATACCGATAGCCAAAGCATTTCCGGAAATATGTCGTTCTAATGCAATACGCATTTCTACGTTTTGAATGTACTCTGAAGCAAAAAAGTTTGCGCTTAACAACATGATGATAACATCCGATTCACGCAATTTACTAATTATCTTATCATCCCAACCTTCCCCACCAAGAATCTTTCTGTCACACCATATTTCACCGTCGCTCCATAAGGATAGATGGGCACCTAACTCTTCCCGGAATGCAGTATCCTTATGTGAATAGGAGATGAATACTTTTACTTTCTTAGCCATAAGTCCCCCTACAAACTGAATATCTACCAAATTAAAATCACGCAATGAGATACAATATATATATACAGAATATAACACATGTTTCAATAGCAGTACAAGTCATAAGCAAATGTGAGCATTCGATACTCCTCTTTATTATACGAAAACAAGCTGTATAATTTTCATGCTTGGCTGGGAAGCCGGGCCTTAATGGCCTACTAGATGGAAATAATGATTCACATAACAAAAAACGCAATCGTCATTATCGCGATTGCGTTTTATTCCTTTTGCTCTTGCTTTCTACCAAGAGTAATTATTCTCTCAATGCTTTTTTCTGATAAAAAGTGGCTTGTGGCTAACTCCTGGACTTTGTTACCGGATTTATACTGGGCGTATATTTGGGCGTTTCGCTCTCTGGTTTCCAACTTGGAGCCAGTGCTTTCACCCCATTTTTTTCGTTTCTCTGCTTTTCTGGGAACATAAATATACGCACCATCTGAATATTCTTGTATCAACGCCAGTACATCCTCCGGGAAGATGTCTTTTGCGTTTACATAGCGCATATTGCTCCTCCTAAGCAGTTTCTTTAGGATTGAGCAAAGGCTATTGTCTATGATTTTATTTGGATTTTAGTCGCAATAGCCTCTGCTATGCGCTTGTACCTGGAGTAGTCAAAACGGGTTTCCCCCCTTGTTGTGTTAACGCGTATGGGCATTATAACGCAAATAGATAACAAATGCTAATGCAGTCAAAACCAATACTATCGGAATCATAACCCATTGCCTGGATGAGGCAGGCGTGGTTTCCGGTTCTTCATGAATGATGGATGTAGGAAGATATGGCTCATAGGGCCCATAGATTTCGTATGGCTCGTAGGGTCCATATGGTTCTGGGGTTGGCTCTGGTGTCGGCTCTGGTTCTCCCACTATTTCATTTACATCAACGCGAATGTAATTGCCGGCAGGTGTTATGTTTTCATGATGATTATCCCCCATACGCCATATAGAGTAATAATACACCCGGCCATGTTCTGCATCCCGGTCAATAAACTCAAAAATAATCCGGTCATCTATATCAATGCCTGTTTGTGAAAAAACTAGTTCCATATCCAGTCGGTCAACAAGGCGGTCAAAATTCTGCCAATACACAAATCCCCCTTCATTGATAGGAGCTGGGGAGCGGTATATTCTCAACTCCATTGTTTCGTGTCGGCCAAATGCCCATCTATGAAGAAGATATCGCAGCATTATCCCACCATTATCGGTGGGTAAAACCTGATAGCGTACCGGGTCATAATCCCATGCCCAATTAAAACGTCTTAGGACGTGCCGATTGTCTCCAATATAGAGGATAATACTGTCTATATCTCCTTGTCTGGGGTCTCTGAAAATCCCATCATCGATAATCTCTCTTGGTGTTGGGTCGATTAACATTCGAATACCGTTGAGCTGAGGGGATATAGTAGGTGGTGGGTAGTTGATTGTTGCGCTCCAGGCTGGTTGACGCTGTGCCGACTGACTTACAGTCAGTTCCACCATGCCGTTTTCAATGGTTTCCATGGTCATAGGATACCACCAGAACCATTCCCACTCCCGTCGATAAATCGTCCACTCAGGGCGAATGGGAGATACAGACCAGATGGCAGGTTTATTGATGCCGTAGTAGTGGATGCTCATTTCTATCGGCCAAATTATACTTTCGTCTATATATGGGCTTTCGAAGAATGCAATGTCTACCCATTCGCCGGAAGCGCGGATTAGTATATCCAGCATTTCTGGTGATTGAATCGGCAGCTCAGCAGGAGGGCGAGTACCCGTTGTGAATACATAATCAAAACCCTCGACATATATACCGACTTCCTCCCAGGGGTCGTTGGTGAATTGGAAGTCAAACCCAAGAAGTGCTGCAAGGTAGCTTACCATTATATAGCTATTATCTACATCAATTATCGTCTTTACAGCAACGGAAGTAGCAGGCTCTTCCTCCCCGTCAACGCCGATAATAAGAGTCTGCTCGGGATAATAGTCAAAGCCGCTGCCCTGCCACCCAAACAGATGGCCCATATCAGAGCGAGTGACCCAGCGATCCTCGGGTATGGGCTGAAACTCGTTTCCCGTAGGTGAATATGCTCCGCCTCTGATAATCCAAAAATCCCAACGGTCATCCAATGGCTCCCGAATATCAAACTGCGCGGCTGTACCCCGAAGCATGTAAGCCATATCATGGAGGCAAAGATAAAGAACCGCCCATTCCGAGGTATATCCCCAAAGCTCATAGGTTTGGTTGTCTACACTGATTGTAAAATGGGCTGGCCGAATGGAATCTACCGTGGCGCGGATGGTCATAGGAAGGGAGGTTAATGCCAGAATCAATGCATGTACTATTAGGATAAATGGTTTTGATTTTCTCATAAGCATTCCTCTTCCAAAAAGCAGTTTGACATCACATGAAATATACAGCAGTTTGCACAGTCTTTCAAGAAAAATCCGTATGACGCCATACAGTGTAAATTATTTTTTACGTGAAAAAACCGCGCCGGTCGGCACGGTTTTTTGGCAATCTCCACAAAATCTATTATCTACTGACCCGATACAAGTTCCAAACAAAAGCAGCAGCTTCCACCCGGGTCATATACCCCCTCGGATTAATATTAATCCCATCTCCTGCAATGATTCCAGCCCTCGCCAGGGAAGCTATGGGCAGCCTTGCATAATCAGCAATATCCCCCAAATCCCTAAATCGGCCCAAAGCCCTGAGGCTATAATCCGGCTCAATTTGGCCCAAAGCCAATAAAATATTATATAACATGGTCATCATATCCTGCCGGGATATAGACCGATCTGGGGCGAATTGATTATTGCCGATTCCCGCAACCAAGCCCAGCCGCTTGGCAGTATCTATATACTCCCCTCGCCCCCATAGGGGTACGTCATCAAAGGGGGTATGCTCACCATATGGCATTTCTGGTGCTGTAAGCTCCAATGCACGGATGGCGGCAGCAAGCACAGAACCTCTGGTTGCCCGGCCCATTGGGTCAAAGACTATGGGTTGACTGCTGTCGGGACACAGCCTCAAATCCATCAAATCCCGGGCAACCATAAACTCTATAGCCTCTCTTGCCCATCTGACCCCATCTATCCCCACCAGAGCCGTTACCGCATCTTCTGCCAGGGGATTAAGCCATCTATTTTGTATAAAAAGATTTATCTGCCTTACGCTATCATTTTGTGTGGCAAAGCCTACCCATATGATTTCATTGTTTATTGAATAAGGAAGACGTTCTATCCGAGTGACACTCCCTTCAAGCAGGTTCAATGTCGGGACTTGCCGGATATTTTCATTGACCTCTGAGATATATGACATTATCCCATCCCATTCATAGTTCTCATCATATGGTGTGGGGTGGAACTGCCAATCCTCCCGCCAATCCGTGGTGCGATACAGCCCGTCGGCATACCAGTAGTAGCTTCCCTCAAAATAAATGTACCAGTCAATAGCAGGACTGCGGATTTCCCAGTCAGTCATGTTGGCAGATGTGGCAAAGAACAAAGACTCGCAAGCTGTTGTAATGATAGCAAGGGCCGAATTTCCATAGACACACACCAATTGCAAACTTAAGAAACTGCCTGAAAACTCATGTTCATCCATGTCCACTTCTGACCATCCCACGATGAATTCTTCTTCTACATCTACTTCACCGTTTTCCCCTATCCCATAGACTGCTACCGGGGCAATAAGCATTATCACTGCTAATAAAATCGCCCCAAGTCTTCTTTTGTACTTCCTTCCTTGCATATTGCATCCTCCTTAGTTTAGCCAAAAATGGCTTCCAATAATTGACAGGACGCATATTACCATATAATCCCATTGAATGCCAACTATTTCCAAATTAGTAAATTTCCTATTTCATTTTTTTCCGTTGACTCGCAAAGCTAATTGGGGATAATTAATCCATGTGCCAAAGGAGGAAGTGTGAAAAATAACAAAGGAGGTAAGTTCGCGGATGTAATTTTCATAAGGATTTGTGCGCCCCGCGAATGGCAAAAATATGAATAGACGAATGTTATCTGTGATTGTGACAGTAATTGGGATTGCGGCCTTTACCGCCGCCATTGCGCTGTTGAGCCATAACCCTACAGAAACACCATATGTATATATCGAGTCGGAGGCGGAACCAGAACCCGTGTACGAACCAGCACTAGAAATAGAACCGACACCTGAGCCGGAATCCGAACCGGAGTTGGAACCAGAGCCAGAACCAGAACCGGAACCGGAAATCGAAGTAGTAGAGGAAATAGATTTCGAACCAATCTTCACCAGGGAGCCTCTACCCGACCACATAATCGCCCAAATAGAAGGGGTCACCTTCCACGAAACCACCCCCTTCGACCATTCATTTCTCACATATCTGACGGTGACCCATGTAAACTTCTACGGAGAATCCACCATCGGTCACCTAATCGTTGCCGACGAAATCGGAGACGAGGTCCTGGAAATCTTTGAGGAAATCTTCGAATATGGCTTCCCCATCTATAGTATCCGGCTAATCGACTACTTCGACGCAAGCGACTACTACTCTATGGCGGCCAATAATTCTCATGCCTTTAATTTCCGGTATATCGCTGGCACCAATATAATCTCCCGCCATGGCTTCGGCATGGCCATTGATATAAATCCCATACAAAACCCCTATATCCGCGGTAATACCATTTGGCCCGCCGCCGGAGCCTATTACCTAGACCGGGAATATGTACGCCCGGGTATGATTGTCCCTGGGTCGGTGGTATACTATGCCTTTATAGGAAGAGGCTGGATTTGGGGTGGAAACTGGACCAGCCCCAGGGATTACCACCATTTTGAAAGGCGTTGAGAAATGAAAGAATATATCCACACGATCCCCGTCATTGAAGCCCTGCGAGAGCCAGGGAATTGCGCATTCTGTGTGATGTATAATCGCATAGAGGAACACGCAATCCAGTTTGTAATGGGCCCCTCATATATGGAAGAGGATGTCCGTATGGAAACCAACCGCATTGGTTTTTGTGACAATCATCTGCCTGCAATGTATGCAGAACAAAACCGCCTGGGCCTTGCCCTGATGCTTACAACTCATATACAGCAGCTCAACAAAGATTTGTCTACAATAATAAAAAACAAGCTGCCGTCACCCTTCTTTGGAAAGGATACCACCGGCCCCCTGGCAAAAATCCAATCCCACCTGGACAAAACAGTCCAAGCTTGCTACGTATGTAATAGAGTGGAGCATAACTTCGCGTTATATATAGGTACCTTCCTCCATATATGGGTTAAGGGCGGAGAAGATGCCAAACTAATAAAAAAACAAAAAGGCTACTGCCTGCCCCACTTTACCCGGCTGATAAAAATTGCAAATGAGGAATTTAGCCGTAGCAAGCGGGATAAATTCATAGAAGAAATAGTAGAGCCCCAACTGGCTATGCTAAAGGAATTAGAAGAAGACCTAGACTGGTTCACCCAAAAATTCGACCACCGCAACGCCAAAGAACCCTGGAAAAATTCCAAGGATGCATTGCCAAGGGCTCTAGGCCTTTTTGGTACAAGGACAACATAAAAGCCTGTCATTGCAAGCGTAGCGAAGCAATCCAGAAACCACGATAATACTGGATTGCTTCATCGCTATGCTCCTCGCAATGACGAGACTAAGCATAGCAGGAGGAAAATAATGATACGCAATTTTTTCAGGACAGAATGGGGCAAACTCAAAGTAATGAACTTTACCGACAAGCGGCAATATATCTGGGAATATTACAAGGTACAAATCATTGCCCTCATATTAGCAATTGCCGCAATACTATACATGGTCAATACCATGATACTCAACCCCCCAAAACGCGACTACCTATATATAGCCTGGCAGGGCAACATTATACATTCCGAACCCTTGGACGAGCTTGGCACCAGACTTGACGTAATAGTAGAAGAATACAAACGCTATCAAGTATCTATACGCTCATACCTCCTTACCGGTGACCCGCAAATGGACCAGGCCTTGATAACCCGATTCTTTGCCATGATGCAAGTAGGGGATATGCACGGCGTAATGGGTTCAAGTGCCAATATGTTGGGGATGGCCCAAGACGGTATTGTAAAACCTGTACATGAGATATTGGTCTACGTAGAAGCCATGAATCCGGAATTACATGCCCATCTAGCTATGAGAGCACCGATTATGGTCTTTGTACCAGAACACGGCGAAGACGGCACCCCTATAATGGACACAATGGCAATAAGCCTACATGGGGCACCCATGTTAATAGAGCTGGGAATCCCATCAGAAGACTTATATCTAAGCATCATTTCAAACTCCACCCACTACTACGAGCTGGCAAAGGCTCTTGTGGAAATGTTTGAAGGGTTTATATTTGAATAATACGCAAATGCCACTCTCCCTTCTGCAATGCCGAGGACAAATAGAACATCTACAAAGAGACAAAGAGGGCGGATTCGGCAAAAATGACAAGAACCTTTTTAGAAAGCGCGCGAAGCGCACGCAACTCAAAACCTACTTTGAGCGGCAAAGCCGCGATTCCGCTTTTCATGCTCGGTTGGTGATGATATTGCTCATAATGGACGGATTGGAGAGGATACCCAATGAAAAAGCACCTAACCGGCAGCAAGTTCATGTTATTCCTGACCCTATGGGTTGTTTTATCACAGCTCACAATTACTGGGGTACTGCTCGCCCTGGATGCAGCCGATATAGTAAATATCAACATCATATCAACATCCCCATGGTATATGGTTGGTATGCAATTGGTCATTTTAATGCTGCCCCTGATGGTGTGGCTCATAATGAAAGAAGACAAGCTGGCACCTAATATCCCCAGACAGCAACTCAGTGCCAAGAACATAATCTTAGTAGTAGCAATAAGCCTGCTAATCCAGCCAGCCATGATGACCCTATCCGGGATATCATCCCTATTTTTTACTAACTATATATCTGAAATGATTTACACCTTTATGGAGCACCCACTTTGGCTGATTCTCCTTGCAACAGCAGTCACCCCCGCCGTCTGCGAAGAATTGGTCTTCAGAGGCTACTTGCAAACTCAACACAAAGGCCGGAAACTCAAGCAGGTCGCAATTCTAAACGGCCTGTTTTTTGCAATTATCCATCTAAATCTTCAACAATTTGCCTATGCTTTTGTGATGGGGATAATCTTTGTATACATGGTTCACTATACCCGCTCCATATGGGCAGGGATTTTATCTCATTTTATTGTGAACGCGACCCAAGGCATAATGGGTCGGTGGGCCTTTGCAGCAACAGACACACATGCCCAGGTACAAACCACAGAAAGACTAATCCCCGCAGTAAGCCCAGAAGTCGAAACAATTATACTGATAGGCGGCTTTGCCTTGCTGCTAGCCCCGGTGATTGTGCTTTTGTTCCGTGAATTCTTTAGATATAACAAAAGCAAAATGGCAGAGGAAGCCGAAATAGCAGCACTGACACAAGCAACAATCGAAGACATAGTCGAACTAACCGAGTTAACCGAAACATCCAATCCAATGGAAGAAGACCAGCCAGTCCCGTCGCTAATCGACAAATATGTAATAATAGTAATATTAATCTACGCCCTGTTCCAAGGATTGCTGTTTCTAGGTCGAGCTGTAGGATAATTGATTATCCTCTACCACTCTCAAAAATAACCTGAAAAATCCCAGAACAAAAATGCGCGAAGCGCAGTTTTTTTACTTCTACAGTGAAATAATTCGAAATCGGTCTCGCCTGTCGCGGCAAAATCACCCTAAAACGCCTTATTTCGGCGTTTCAGGGTGCCGCTCGGGCGAGACCGTTTCTCATTGATTTCACTATAGCATAAAAGAATAGCCCGGCCACAGGGGGGGTGGGGCCGGGCTTGAGGGGGGATATTTAGTTGTTCCACAAACCTAAGTTCATGGTCACAGTCATAATATTTACCATTTTAAGCGAAAATATACAAGTCCTTTAAATAAAATTTTGCCTATTGGGTTCAATTCCCAGGTTGAGCCTCTAACTCAGGCTTAGTTTTTGCCGAATGCTTTATCCTAAGCCACCATAATCCGGCCGCAATTATCCTCAACACAAACACAATCCCAAAAGTAATCCGCAGGCTCACAACATTCCCGCCAAGGCCACGGTATATAGCAACACCCACTACAGGCATTGTTGCGTTACTTAGGGTTATCAAGCAAGTATACACCGATACAGAAAAACTACGATATTCTTCATCAAGCACCGGAAGCAAGCATTGGAACATATTAAGCCCAATCGTGGCAAAAAATAGCAAGCCTAAGGTATGCATAATCAAAAATGCAACAACCCCAAAGCTTATAGGAAGTGCTGTCGCAATAATCATCCCAATCGGCAAAAATGAAAGCCCCAAAATGCCAGAAATAACAGGCTTCTCCACACCATAACGCTGATTGCGCTTACTCCAGAACTTTATCGTAATAAATTGACTAAAGGTAGAGCCGACTACCCCAAGGCTTAATTGGAATTCGTTCATTTGAAGATAATTGGCCTGGCCGATAAAGTATAAAGTCCAGTCCATTTGCCATGACATATGAAAGAATAGTGCAACTCCGGCAAAGATAATAAATGGCTTATTTCCACGTAGCCTAGAGGCTGCTTTTTTTATTTCGGAAAGCTTGATTTTCTTAGGGGGTGCCGGGTTTATTGCTTTTAATTTTCTCAGATGAAAAGCGTTACCAATCAGCATAACCGCAACCATGGCATAAAATACCTGATGGGCCAGGATTTTGCCCTCTTCGCTGGGGATGGAAGCCAATATACCGCCACTTATAAGAGGCATAAGCATAGAAATAAGTATGCTGACCCTGGAGCGCAGGGTCAGAACCATATTCCGTTTATGATCTTCAACAACTTCCGGGAAAAACCCGAGCCATGCGATGTTATACACCATAGTTGATGCATTGGCCAATGCCAAAAATATCAAGAACAAATAAAGAGGCTGGTCAAACACAAAGGCAAGCCCCGCCACCACCATAAACAAAAAGGATGTGCAAACCAAAGCCCCGGAAACCAGCCGGGCCTTGTTCCGCAAGCTATCGGCAAAGAGCCCCACAGGGATAAGAATCAACAAATTGATGCTCTGAGGCAAAAATTGCAACATAGTAAGATGAAAATCCCCTGCACCAAGACGCTGAGCAAATATATTATTATTGCTGGCGGCAAGATTAAGTGCCCCGATGACCAACAGTCCATCAATGGCGTAATTGGCCGCCACAGGATTATTGGCTCTAAAGCTTCGGGCTCGCTCTATATACCGCCGAATCAAGGCAAAAGGGCTAGGGATGCCGCCCCGTCCTCTATGGGGGGTGTTAGAGAAAAATGATTTAAGTCTGTTCACGGGCATTTTCCTTTTTGGGCCTCCTCGGAAATAGGGAAAACAGGCTTGAAGTGCAGCTTGTTTTCCCTATTTCCGAGGAGGCCTCATTTACTTCGTCGGTGATTATACTTCCCTTTTCGCAGTAAAAGCAATTATCGCATCTCAGGATAAGATGCAATCAATTACAGTGATATACTCAAATTACCTTAAGGTGAAAGGTTGATTCATATACAACACACCCCAGATTTACAATCCATACTCGATTACATCGACACAAACATTAAAAACGAGATAAACGCCGTAGTCCTTGCAGAAAAATCCAGATATTCTGCATATCATTTTAGTCGCGTCTTTACGAGGACAATCGGGATTCCTTTGCGTTCCTACGTAACTTGGCGCAGATTGCAGTATGCGCTATACGATTTATCACTAGGGAAAAAAGTTATTGATGTAGCGATGGAGTACAGCTTCGAAACCCATGGAGGATTTACAAAGGCCTTTATACGCTGGTTTGGATTTCCTCCATCATTGTGCAGGTCCCGCCTGACGGTAAACCCACCCATAAAACCCGATGTCAAAATGCTTACAAATAAATTTCTAGGAGGAAATGCCATGCATCCCCATATAATTGAACTAACGCCCTTTTCTGCTGTGGGCTACCCAAGCCGCCACAAGGCAGACGATACGCAAAAGATAGCCAATGACCCTACCCTTTGGAATACACTGGATATAGACTTTGGCAGCATCCTGACAAAGCTGTACGATGCATTTACCCTATCGAAGCACTTCGAAATATGTTTGACCTACTTCCCAACACCGCCAACAGGTGACTTGCTTGACCAAGTCGTGCAAGACACCTGGAATGATATATTCCTGCACTGGCTCACCCAATCCGAGTTTGAATACGATGATACCAGGCGGGATTTTTCATATCATGACTACAGGGACCACGGCTGGTACTTCGGCGGAAAACTGCAAATTGACTTTTGTATCCCTATCCGCCAACGGGAGGAAGAAATGCGGAAGTCCCAGTTGAGGGCCGGGAGGTAACGTCCTTTTATAGCGAATTAATTCGAAATCAGTCCAGCCTGTCGCCGAAAAAGCGTTGAGGCGTCCGCTATTTTCGGCTCGGCCTGGACTGTCTCTTATTTAATTCGCTATAAGTTTCAGCTTTGGGGAGTCCCTACACAAGGAATGCACATTCTTGGACGGAGCGGGTTCGATTCCTTCTCTGTCCTATAAAGGGACAGACATCATGAACCCGCAGCTCCAAAGAATTACATTACTTTGGGTAACACGGGCGTCATGATGTCTGTCTCGCTAAACAGCAGCATGAATGCCTGTCACACCAGGCCTGGTGCGGGGTCCCACCAGTCTTTCGACTAAGGTTTGGGAATCCCGCGTCAAGCGCGGGACACGTCAATCTAATTTGCCGAGAACATAAGAAACTCAATAAAATCACCGAACACGTCAAGATCAAATAAATAGGCTTTCATAACGCTGTTTAACGGTGTTCTGTGATTATGTTTAGCATCTCT
>WQVF01000038.1 GCA_009781725.1 Defluviitaleaceae bacterium | reverse complement strand
TACCATACCGTCATAAGCCCTATTACAAAGCATGTATTAGTATTGGAGCATTACGATATCGTCGTCACATATGCATATGTCACATTGTATGCATATGGGCATACTTCTTGGGAAAATTGGAGGTATTATTGGAGGATTTATCCCACCGCCACTTCCCGGCCCGGCAAAAACAGGTACAGTAGAACTAAGCATAATAACTAGAGCAGCAGCTACAGCAAAAAGTTTCTTTTTCATTAGTTCACATCCCCTCCATGATTAATAAGACAACGCTCATAAATCTTTTTTATCTCTTTCACCATCAATAATGAATTCATGTTACTTTTGATTTTTTTGTAATGCCGCTCAAGAAGTTTGCAATAATCAAAGCACACAACTAGCCCCCTTCTTTAGAAGGGGGTGGCCCGAAGGGCCGGGGGTTGCTGGCTTGCGTAGCGTAAATGCTGACAGCCATGGATTGCGGCCTGGGAACACAACCCCCTCGCCGCCTTCGGCGTCTTTCCCCCTTCCAATGGAAGGGGGCTTATCAAGCCTTGTTATGAGAAGTGGGGATTAGTATCGGAGCATTACGATATCATCATCGTCACATATGCAAAAATTGCATTGTATACACAGAGACAGACTTCTTGGGAGAATTGGTGGCTCTGCGCCGCCCCCTATAGGTCCGGCAAAAACAGATACAACCGAACTGAACACAATAATCAGTGCAACAACTACAGCAAAGAGTTTCTTTCTCATTAGTTCACATCCCCTCCATGATTAATAAGGCAACGCTCATAGATTTTAAGCATCTCATTCGCCATCAACAATGAGTTCATGTTGCTTTTAATTTTTCTATAGTGCCGTTCAAGGAGCTTGCAATATTCTATTGCTGTAAAGTAGTCATGGTTTTCATAAAAATGTGGTATTGCTGTATTGATAATATAATCGCACTCTTTATCGTTTTTGATAGATACACGTTCATATATAGTGAGATAGCAGTGTAATGCTTCAAAATTGTTCTTCCACAATAAATCTGCCTTGCACATAGTTTTTGCTTCATTCAATATCTTTTTGGCATCGGGGAATGCCCTGGTCTGTATAATACAATAAATCTTGTTATAGAGAGCTGCATAATAAGTAATTGTACCTTCAGGTGCATAGCTTAACGCATCATTGAAATACATAATTGCTGTAGTCCAATTTTCGGTTTTCTTATGCAGACAACCAAAACAAAATAACGTATTTCCAATAAGAGCATTATCTCGGGTACACTTATATTCTATTATACATTTTTCAAGTAGTTTTTCAGCTTTAACTAACTGATTTGTGTTAATGTAGTTTCGTGCAAGAGTACGATTTAGATACAAGTTATAATTTGGTATCCTATCCTCTGAGCATACCTCCCGAGCCTTTTGTACAAAATCTATAGCCCGGTACGGAATTTCCAAATATGTATAGCATTGTGCCAGATGATAATACAGCCGCTCATCATCCTCTGGCAGCAAGTTTTCATTAACTTCTTTCAGCTCGTATGTCTTTAACAGGTACTCAAGTCCACTATCATAATCCTCATTGCAAAGACTTAAGTACCCTCTATTATAGTAGTAATGATATTGATTTTCATTATGCATCTTTTCTGGGTCATATAAATCAAGCTTCTTCTCGGCATCCAAATAATAGCCTTCCGCTATCAATAGCTGAATCTCAAACATCTTACACAGCATTACCATATCAGGGTCGCAGGGCTCCAGATTATCTATATGGAGAAGCTTATTTAGTATATCCCTCGCTTCTTGTAATCTCTTCGTCCTAACATAATTGCGTAAATAATAAAGATGCCTATAAAAGATAACACATTCTTGCGTATTTAAGGGTAACCCTACTATATTGAAATACTCCCGAATTTTCTGCAATTGTCTCTCGGTATACTCGTCCAGTCCATTTTCTACATCACCAATTTTATCTCTCCGCACTCCAATAGCCTCGGCAATCTCCACTTGGGTCACACCCAATTGCTTCCTTAGATTTAATATCTTATTGCCTACAGGCATATCTTCTCGCTGGATAATAGACATAAATCTACCCTCAATACATTTATGTGATTATTAGCAAAACATGAAGAGCAACTTCGTTACCAATATATAGCATGTTTGTATATGTGTCAATACTTTTCGACAACATTTAGCGCATTCTCACTCTTCTACACGCTATGCATAATTAATACACAGAGCAATATAACCATCCATAAATTACAAGCCGCTCGGAATGTGGCTCCCACAGAAATTACCATAATAGCCACATGCCGAGCGGCTTGTGCATGAAAGCAAATAATCACACACTTTGTGTTATTACATTATCCCTGCAAAGGACGTTTATATCCGGGCGAAAGACATTTTTCTTTCTAGGCGTATTCCTACTATATTTCCACGAAAGGGGCTGTCTTGCTAAGCAGAAACCATGAATGTTTATGCAGGTGCCTGTCATTGCGAGCGAAGCGAAGCAATCCAAGAATGCCGAAATGCGCAAGCTTCCTGGATTGCTTCGCAATTTCTGCTGGCGCGGACAGTTCCCATACATCATAAATCCTTTACAGTAACCAATACGAGCCATATAATAAACCTCTTCTGAAATAGGGCAAAATAAGTTGCACTTCAAGCTTGTTTGCCCTATTTCAGAAGAGGTCTAATCAGAAAAACATAAATCGAAAGGGGAATACCAATGAGTATCAAAACATTCGAAATGAAGAACAAGATGGGCATAACCATGAAGGTCACCAATGTGGGCTGTGGGATTATCTCCCTATGGGTACCCGACAAAGAAGGAAAACTGCGGGATATCGTCCATGGCTTGGATAATCCAGAGGATTATGGCAAGACTCAGCCTTATTTTGGGGTTGTCTGTGGTCGGGTGGCTAACCGAATCGGCAATGGGAAATTTACCTTGGATGGCAAGGAATATGTACTGGAAGCCAATGACGGCCCCCATCATCTCCATGGCGGAGTCAATGCCTTTGATAAAAAAGTCTGGACCGTAGAAGAACATGCCATAGATAAAGTTGTCTTCTCATATGTAAGTCCTGACGGCGAGAATGGATACCCAGGTAAGCTGACGGTTTATGTGACCTATACACTAACCGACGATACACTGCGCATTGATTATCGAGCCGAAACCGACACAAAAACTGTATCCAATGTAACCAACCACAGCTATTTCAATCTGGATGGCCATGATGCAAAGGATGTTTTCGGACATGTAATGCAAATTTTCTCCGATAAAATGACCGCCGTTGATGAGACTCTTATCCCAACTGGTGAACTTGCGGATGTTACCGGTACTCCATTTGATTTCCGTGTAGCCAAGTCCATCGGCCAGGATTTTGATGCAGTAGAAGGCGGTTACGACCATAATTATGCGCTGAGAGGCCCCGGAGTGGCCGCTACGGTGTATTCCCCTGTTAGCGGAATTTCTATGACTGTCAAAACCAACAGCCCAGGGCTGCAGTTCTACACAGGCAACTTCCTAGATGGCACTGTTACTGGCAAGGGTGTGGCATATCAAAAGCAGAGCGCATTCTGTATGGAAACTCAGCTTTTCCCGGATTGTGTAAACAGACCGGAGTTCCCGTCCCCGGTTGTAGTGGTGGGTAAGCCTCAGGAGTCTTATACAGAGTTTGTGTTCTCAATAAAATAATGATTTACCTTGACTATGCGTCCCATACTCCCCCCTGTGAAGCTGTCCTTGATATATTTTTGCGCACAGAGGGGGAGTTTATCGGTAATCCCATGTCTGCTCATGGGGCAGGGGAGAAGGCCCGAGAGGAACTCTCTCGGGCGACCCGCTCCATTGGGGATATGATTGGGGTTAGGCCTGAGGAAATTATTTTCACATCCGGCGCAACGGAGGCCAATAATCTTGCCATCAAAGGGATTGCGAGGGCTTATGGGTACCAAGGGCGGCATATTTTATCTACATGCCTCGAGCATCCCTCGGTGAGTGGTACGCTGGCGGCGTTGCAGGACGCAGGATACGAAATCGAGTTACTGAGGATTCTACCGGATGGCACAATAGACTTGGCTTATTTGGAATCCACTATACGCCCAGATACGATTTTGGTATGTGTAAGCACAGTAGACAGCGAGCTTGGGGCGATTCAGCCCATCCTCGAGATATCCAAGATAGTAGCGAAACACCCCAATGTACATTTGCATATAGATGCCGCCCAAGCCATGGGTAAGATTCCTATCCATATGGCTAGGGTGGCGACAATGAGCTTTTCACCTCATAAGTTTTATGGGATTTGCGGAAGCGGGGTGCTGGTGAAACGAGAAGGTGTTGTGCTTGAACCGCTGATTAACGGTGGGACGAGTACGAATTTGTACCGTAGCGGGACGCCGGCTCTTGGACTTGCGGTTGCTTGTGAAAAGGCTTTGGAGTTGGCGTTGGCTAATCAAGGCGATTGGTTGGCAAAGGTAACCCGCTTGCGGGAATATCTTTTAGAACGCCTGACAAATGTACGTATCAACAGCCCGGCAGCAGGCAGCCCATATATATTGAACTTGAGTGTAAGAGGCATAAAGGCTACCCAATGTGTGGCGGAGCTTAGTAATCGCGGCATCTACGTTTCGGTAAAATCCGCCTGCTCTACGGACAACTCCCCATCTCGCCCGGTGATGGCGGTTAGTGGGGATAAGCAGAATGCGCTTTCGTCCTGGAGGGTGAGCCTGAGTCATTTGACGGAAACTCTGGAGCTGGATGGGTTTTTATCGGCTTTTAAGGGAATCATAGCGGCTTGATTGGATAGTGTGCGCCGAGCCGGGACCGCCTCGGTGCTACATGCCACTGACTGGTAGAGGCAAGGTCATACCACTTTTGTCGTTTTGGATAAAGGATTCTTTCTTCCGGTATTGTCGTTTTGGATAAAGGCTTATTTCCCAAAATAAATCCCATTTTATAGGCATTTCCCGATTTGTCGTTTTTGGTAAAGGATTTTTTCTTCCGATTTTGACCATAAGGAACGTATATGAAATCACTAACTAAGATTGAGCAAATTGAACGAAGCATCTCAAAAAAATTCCGCCCTACGATATGGCGGCCTTTTATCGAGGGCATAAAACGATACGATTTGATAAGTAAAGGCGATAGAATAGCCGTCTGCATCTCTGGCGGCAAAGACTCCATGCTGTTAGCCAAGCTAATGCAGGCTCTACGCCGCTTTTCCGACTTCCCATTTGATCTTAAGTTTCTTGTAATGGACCCTGGCTACAACGAAATCAATCGACAAAAAACAATCGCCAATGCAGCGACTTTAGAAATTCCCGTAGAAATTTTCCAATCAAATATCTTCGAAACAGTACAGAAAACAGACCGTTCCCCTTGCTACCTCTGTGCCAGAATGCGTCGGGGTTTTCTTTATGCCCGAGCGCAGGAATTAGGCTGTAACAAAATAGCTCTAGGCCATCACTTTTCCGACGTAATCGAAACCACACTCATGAATATATTTTACAATTCGGAGATTGGCACCATGATGCCTAAGCTTACAAGCAAAAACTTCCCCGAAATGGAACTAATCCGCCCCATGTACTGTGTCCACGAGGAGGCAATAATTGCTTGGGCGCGGTATAATGATTTGCAGTTTATCCGTTGTGCCTGCCCGCTGTCGGAAGCGTGTAATATTTTTGACGTAAGTGGGGGAGGGTCCAGACGGCAGGAAGTAAAGGCCCTGCTTAAGCAGCTTAGGCGGGATAATAAGGATGTGGAGATGAGTATTTTTACTAGTTTGCATCGGGTTAACTTGGATACGGTGCTTGGGACAATACAGAAGGAGTGTGGTGGTGCGGCGCAGTCGCCACCGCTCGAAAAGCTATTACGTATGGATGGTGATGAGGATGAATGATATGACCTACCTCGAACAAGTCCATAAACCCTGGGGCCAGATGTTTTACGATTTGGCATACATGCAATTGAACATCCCAAACACCCCACGGCTACGGATTCTGGACTTTGGCAGCGGGGTTGGCTTATGCGCAAACCACTATGCCAAGTGGCATGATGTAACGGCAATTGAGCCAAGTGCCGATATGATTGCCTGTAGTTTTACTGATAATAAATATGAGCAAATCCACGGTGGTATAGATGAGTTATGCCGCTATAAAAATGAATTTGACCTGGTAATCTGCCATAATGTGTTGGAATATATCCGGGAAAAGGAAGAAATTATCGCGGCCTTGACCGCAGCAGCCAAACCAGGTGGGCAATTGTCCATAATAAAGCATAATATCTACGGCAGAGTAATTGCTGCAGCGGTTTTTGACGAAGACCCAAAGAAGGCAATGAATTTATTCAACGATATCAACACCGACCAAAGTAGGACATTTGGAGAAAGATTATTATACGAAAATCATGAGTTGTTATCATGGGCAGATAAACACTTTTTGTTAGCAAAAGCCCATTATGGAATAAGAGCCATGTATGCCCTGGGCCAAAACAACGAAATCAAATTTGACCCCAATTGGTATGAGCATATGCTGGCCTTGGAGAGTATGGTAGGGGATGTTGATGAGTTTCGGCGGATTGCGTTCTTAAATCATTTTGTTTTCGAGAAGGTGATGTGATGCAGCGATATGAATTTAATCCAAGCATGGATAAACCCTTGCAATTTGTGCACCCAGTACAAGTAAGGGCCCTGTCACATTTCTTAAGTGAACCCTTTTCCGATTACATTGATTATATAATTCTGTTTGGAGGCAGCTTGGATTTATCCTGTGGAATCGACAGTGACATAGACTTATATGTAATTTCGGAGCATGACCCAGATGTGGTGTACAAAGAAATTTATGACCGGCTACGGGGCAATGGCAGACCCTTTGATATCCTGGTTTCTTCCCAGGACGACTTCGAGGCAGAGGCAAAGGAATTTGGAACAGTTGAGTACAATATAGCAAAGGAAGGACTGTGTTTATATGCCAAAAAGCAAGATAACATTATTGCAGCGGGCTGAAGGGGGTTGGGCTACGACTATCCGATATAGCAGAACTGCACTATCTAATAAATCCGCCGTTGAAGAGGTGCTTGCTGTCTGTGAGCAATTGGTTAAATTGGCTAATGAACGTATACCGACAAGAATTCCGGAGGTCTCCCATTGATAAAAATACGTCTATGCTTTTCCAAATCTGGGCCATTGCGCTATATCGGCCATCTGGATTTTCTCAAAGTCTTTCAAAAGACCATCCGCCGGGCGGGGCTGCCCGCAGTCTATTCACAGGGCTTCAACCCCCATATGCAGCTTTCTTTTGCGCTGCCTCTCCCCTTAGGCATGACCAGCTTCTTTGATTATGCCGACATAACTCTTGAGCAGGAAATGCCAGGTGATGAAATAGTCTCCTTGCTTAACGCACATGCTCCCGAAGGCTTGATTCTTTGTCGAGCCTGGGAATTTACAGGCCCTGGAGCCGCGGCATTGGCGACAGCGGCAGATTATATATTTAATTATTCCGACGAAAAAAGCATCAATGCCATATTGGGCCAAGGCAGTATTGTTATCCCCAAGAAAACCAAAAGCGGTATAAAAGACACAGATGTCCGGCCGGATATATTTGATATTTCTTTAACCAATGGCAATACCATCATGCGCCTAGCCGCAGGTAGTGGTCGGTTTCTTAACCCCCTCATAGTGGCGAAACTAATAACCGGCAATGAAATAAGCCCAGCATCCATAATCCGCCATGACCTATACACCCAGGACGAAAACAAAGGATTGATTTCCCTCAATGAAACGCCTGTTTTTTGAGAACCGAGCTGACGGAGTTTATACCGCCCTCACAATAGACGGCAAACTCCGGGAAATCTACATCGACTCCCCGGAAAACACCTCCATGGTAGGCCAGATTATCCTAGGCCGCTTGGAGGTAGTATTGCCAGGGCAGATGGCCTTTGTTGACCTAGGAATAGGCAAAAAGGCCCTTATGAACATAAGCAAGGAAGTCAAGCTCCAGAAAAATCAGCCTGTATTGGTACAAGTCTACAAAGACCCCACAGGCACAAAAGGTGCATATGTTGGCATGGAGCTTAAACACAAAGGCCGCCATGTAATTCTTTTCGAAAGTCCGCGCCGGGACATAGGTATATCCCAAAAAATCACTGATAGCAAAGAACGAGGCCGCCTGCGAGAAACTGCCCAGCAAGCCATACCCAAAGGATTTGGCATAATTATTCGTACCAATGCCCAAGGGGTAGAACCTGAAAAAATCATTGCCGACATAGATGAGTTGCTAACCTTGCACAAAAAAATAAAAACCCAGGCAGAGCACGCAGACTTCCCGGCGTTAATATACCCAGAGGATGACGCTGTCCCGTCCGTGCTGCCCGACATGATATCGGAAGATTTGGACGAAATCTGGGTAAGTGGCCTGGATTTCGATGCTATAAAAAAAGCCGTCACAGGAATAATGCCGACTTTGGCAAACCGTATCTTTCTATATGAAAGCCTCGAAACCGCAAATTTATTTGAATTTCACAACATACCCCCCCAAATCTCAGCAGCCCTAAAAAAAACCGTCCAGCTACCTTGCGGTGGCTTTATCACCATTGAACAAACCGAAGCCTGTGTAGTAATAGACGTAAACACAGGCCGATACACCGGCAAAAAAGACTTCCGAACCACCGCCCTGACAACCAACCTAGAGGCAGCAACCAGCATAGCCTGGCAATTGGTACTACGTAATCTTTCCGGGATAATTATCATAGATTTCATGGATATGAAGCATGATGAAGATAAAAACGTCCTATTGGACGCTTTGGCACGAGAATTAAAAAATGACCGGATTAAAACAGAAATAGTAGGAATAACTGATTTGGGTCTGGTGCAGCTGACTCGCCGCCGAGCTAGGGAGTCACTGGCCCGCTTACTGGAACAGGATTGTCCAAACTGTGGTGGCAGAGGGCGAGTACGGATACAACAATAGACTTCTTCCAAAGATAACACCCTCAACGACTATACAATCTCTATCATTGAGGGTGTATTTTTGGTGCGAAAATTCTAAATCTTCAACTGCTCCACAACAGCGTGGCATATGTCGCAAGCATCACAATATTTGGTGGTATCAACCTGAACACCATGGGCACTGGCATAGGCCAGTAACCCGGATACGCCGCCCTCAATCAGGGGGCGCATGGCTTCATCTTTATACGGGTCATAACGAGCAATCACATCCAGAACATCTTCATCATAGATATTGCCAATTACAAAGCCACAAATCATTACATCGCCGTTTGGAACGATGGATATAGATGATACCTCAGTCAGTGGCTCGGTATGGGGAGTGGTGCCGCATTTTGCTGATAAATCCAGCTCGACCTTCTCATAATGCTCCCGCAAGTATTTCGCTGCATGACCTCCCAAAAAAATATTGTTTCCTCTGCTGACAGGGATAGGTAGCTCGGAGAATTTTTGCAGTATTTTCCTTGTCTCGGAATTGTACATATTTTCATATTCTTCATCAACAAGCCAAGCAGGATGCAAACGAAAACCGGGGATTTTTGCATTCAGCACATCTTGAGCAAATCTGTACACCGGTTCTATGGGGATATACTCTTGATGGAAGCCGTCAGCAGAAAGTAATAAATTATTAACTCCGGCATCAGCTAAGGACTTTGCGACAGCACTGCTTTTTTCCCCGTTGTTAGTAAAATAACCATTGGTAATAATCTGCCGGGTCTTGATACCGCACTCAGTCGTTGCCTTATGGATTTCCGCTGTTACATCAGGGTAGTAAAGGGGCTCGCCGCCAAAGGTCATAACGGAGGTTACATCGTATGCCGACGCAATTTTCTTGACCGCATCAGCTGCATACTCCCCAAGTACATGACGATGGGAGCTGCGCTGATTAATGCCATCACCAATTTGGCAATGCTTGCACTTACCGCCGCATTGCCATGTAACAATAAACTCAATGCGCTTGATGTTCATATACTCAGATAATTTTGTTTTCATAACCATACCTCTTCTCAAATTTTTTTCTGAAAATCGGTGCGGCCTACTGACATGCTAGAACCAGTTAAACTCGATGCAATCCGCTGTCAGATTTACCAACCGCACCGAGTAGTTACTTCGTGTATTTCTTCTCAAAGACTTCACATCCTTTGAAAGTAAAATGGGGTTGCCTCGTTAAGCATTTTTATGAATAATCATGCACTTGTCTCGTCAACATAAAAACGTTGAGGAGCGAAGCGACGAAGCAATCCAGTAAGTTTGCGCATTTCGGCATTCTTGGATTGCTTCGCTTCGCTCGCAATGACGGGCACATACATAAATATTCATGGTTTCTGCTTAGCAGGACAGCCCCTTTATTGTAGCAGATTAGTGATTGACCTTGAAATACGCATGATAAGGCCCATCATTAGCCAAAAACAGGGGGATAAACAGATGCTCCTCAAGTTCAAACTCCAAATCCCCAATCTTCTCAAGCCCGGTCACATCTTCATCAAGGCCAAGCTCAATAAAGTCCTGTCCAGGGCTGTCGATTACCAGCACCAGCGGCCCATAATATAAACATGCCACTTTCGGGTCGTCTTTGGTGCGCTCCAATCGGAGACTGAATGGCAGTGCAATTTCTAGTTTATCGCCACAGTTGAAAGGGCCGGGAACTACTGCATAACCATCTTCCGTTGAAAAATCAACGGTTTTTCCGTTATGAGTGATAGTGGCGTCCGTTTTCAACCAGAATGGAATACGCAGACGGATTTCTATAGCTGCATCGCCTGTTATCTCAATGGCGGTGCCTTGGTCTTTCAAGAAATCCCCGGTCTGCCGTAGTATGATGCTTTTTTCCTTCCAATCCAGCTGGGATGCCATATATAGGTTCACATACAGGGTGTTGTCGCTCTTGAAATAAATGCTCTCCTGATATTTAACATGGCTCTCAAGCCCCGTGCCATGGCAGCAGGAATTGCCGTTGGTATCAAAGCCTTTGACTGCGCCGGGATGCAGGGGCATAAAATACGTTGAGCCTCCCGTCGGGCCGGAAGCGTCTCCGTTGCCTGCTATATGATTAAGCAGCGTTCGCTCATAATAATCCATATACTCGGATTTCGGCGCGTATTCAAACAGCATCTTGCTGAGTTTAAGCATATTGTAGCTTACACAGCTCTCCGCGGTTTTATCTGTAAGATACGAGGCTACATGATTCGGCTCTTTAAACATTTCCCCTTCGCCAATGCCACCTAAGTTGTAGATATGGGACTGAGTTGCAAATTGCCAGAAATTTTGGGCGATTTCGTAGCTTTCCCATTCTCCTGTTTGGCGGAAGATTTCCAAAGCACCGATTATTTGGGGTACATGCTGGTTGCCGTGCATATCACATAGTGCGTTTATGTTTTGGGATAAAGGCAGGAATAATTTTTCATTATCAAATAGCTTTGCAGCAGCAAGGAAATTTGAATTAGGGCTAAACTTATAAAGCCGTGCCATTGCTTCGTTCATGCCGCCGTATTCCCCGGCGATATACATTGCCCACATCTTGTTTAACTGCTCTTGGGGCAATATGCATAGCCGGTTGTATACCCACATACCCAGACGTTCTGCTATGTGTAATGCCTTATTGTTTTTGCCGAATTCATAGCAGTCTAGGAGCCCTGCGAAAATCTTATGCAAGGTGTAATAAGGTGCCCATATCTTTGGATATACGACATATTCCTCAAGCTTATCAAACTGCTCCTCTGAATAAGCACTCAAGAAGCCTGGGGCATAGTTCCCGCTGGACTCAAAGGCCTCCTGGCATTCGGCAAGGGACGCAATCATATAGTCGACTTTCGCCTTGAATTTTTTGGAATTTTCCACGGAACCACTGCAAGCCAGAGCAATCCCGGACAGATAATGCCCGGTAGTGTGTCCGCGAAGCAGCCCCTCGGGGGAGTCCCAGCCTGTCATTGGTTGTGCGTCTTTGGTAGGCAGGCCGCATGCAACCCGGAAATTGTAAAGCATCTGGTCATCGCAAACCCCAAGTAAAAAAACCTCGAATCGCTTCCGATTATCGTCAAAATGCCCAGGAAGCAGCTTTACTTCTTCCAGGCTAAAGGGCTGCACCTGCTGAGGGTAATGGGCTTTTGGAAATTGAGGCCCATTGGCTGAAACTATAATTGTGGCCGTGGGAATAAACTCAGGTGCCTGCGCCAATGGCTTACCAAAAATGGTATAAATCCCTACATCAAGTTTTGAAAAATCCGGGACATCTTTCCATATCACTGGCAAAGTTCCAAAGACTTTGGCTTCTTTAGCCACGATAACTATGCCTGGAAGATGATATTCATTGCCTTTTGCTATTTCTGTCAAAACAGGATTGACCCCGGTAATCACCAGACGGCTGGGTCGCTCAAGTACCGTTGCCTCAAAGTCACGGCTTAGGCTCTCCCCATCTCTTGCCCCTGCTACTGTTAATACAACAGTGCGGTTGCCGGAACCGGTACGAGGACGGGTTACCTTGCCCTCATCGTTGATTATCCAAGGGAAACTGGATTTCCACGTAAAGACTGACCCGTTCTTCCCTTGGTCCGGTAGGACTAAATCGGCCTCTATAGTAAACAAGTTCCCTAAATATATATCATCCAAATCCTTGCGAATCGAATCAATGTTTGTCATGCAATCACCTCTTAATTTCAACCCGCCATTGCGAGGAGCGTAGCGACGAAGCAATCCAGTAAATATGTGGACTCTGGCATTCTGGATTGCTTCGCTACGCTCGCAATGACGGGGTTTTGTCATTTTTGCCAAAGGTTTTTTAGCCCTCCTGTATCCACACCCGCATACCACCGGGCTTGCGGTTGCCCCAGTAATAATAGGGGACGGCACGTAAGGTTACAGGTTGAGTCTTGGGTGGGACATCGCTATATAGGGCGGCCTCGGCTTCTAAGCGTAGGCCATCGGCTTCCAGTACTGTGATGCCATTGTGCTGTATGGCTTTTAACTTTGACGTGCGAGGCAGGCGCAGAGCGGCTAGGTTGGGGTGGTTGTCGACTTCTTCTAGGCAGTACACTATAGGCCCTCTTTGTAATGCTACGCAGCCTGCTGCTGCTCTTACCATGGAGTTGGCGTAGATGCGCTTGGGCTCCATATGCAGCTTAACCTCTACAATATCATCCGGGCTCCATTCTCGCTGGATATACATGTAGCCACCGATTTCTTCAGATTCATATTCCTTATCTTTGATTTTAATCTTGTATTGGTTACACCAGCCGGGGATTCTTATTGCCAGCTTAAAATTGCGTCCCTGTTTAGGGGTTACCGTATATTTAATGCTGCCATCCCAGGGATAATTTGTTTCACATCCTATTTGGGCAAGCTCTAAATCAGCTCTTCCCCCAAGGTATAAATGGTTGAAAACCGTGTCTTTATTTTCCCCCCAGGCGTATTGCCCCAAGGAGGTAATCAGTCTTGCCAGATTGGGAGGGCAGCAGGCACAGGCATACCATTCTGGCCGCTGAGGTTTTACATGCTTAAAACCATGAAGTACCCCAGATACTCCTGGGACAACCTCCAAGGGATTTACATAGAAAAACCTTTTTCCGTCCAATTGCATTCCGCTTAGGGCTCCGTTATATAGCTGGAGCTCCATGATATCCCCATATTTGCCTTTAGGCTCAATCTCAAGCATGTATCTTGCGAAAAACACCATGGCAATTGAGGCGCAAGTCTCGGCGTAAATCGTATCATTGGGCAGGTCATAGTCTATGGTAAATGCCTCTCCTGCTACAGTTGAACCCAAACCGCCGGTGATATACATGCGCTTCCCGGTGATATTTTCCCAGAGGGCACGGCAGGCATTAAGCCACTCTTCATCTCCTGTTTCTGCCGCGAGCTTTGCCATTGCAGAGTACATATATATCCCTCTCACGCTATGGCCTACTGCATGAGCTTGCTCCTTTGCGGGGAGATGATTTTGGGCGTATTCACGATTTGCCGGGTCCATCCCGAAATGCTTCCAGTCTCTTTTTTCGGTCTCTTCCATGAAAAAGTCCGGCTCCCGGCCTCTTTCATCTAGGAAATATTGAGCTGTTTCCAGATAGGACTTTTCTCCTGTTATTTCATGCAATCGTAAAAGAGCCAGCTCGATTTCTTGATGGCCGGGTATACCTCGTTCCTTCCCGGATTCCGGAGGGCCAAACTTTGAGCAAATTAGGTCTGCGTTGCGGCGCATTATATTAAGGAACTTGTCCTTTCCTGTTGCCTCATAGTAGGCAATAGCCGCTTCTATCATATGGCCTGAGCAGTATAATTCATGGCATTCCTGTAGGTTTTGCCATTTGCGTTCAGGCTCTTTTACTGTGAAATATGTGTTGAGATAGCCATCGGCTTGTTGGGCACGACCTATTAGGTCGATGATTTCATCGACTTTTTTCTCAAGATTGGGGATTGGCTTGACGTTTAAGGCATAAGCTACCGCCTCAAGCCATTTTGCAAGGTCACTATCTTGGAATACCAAGCCGTGGTACTCGCCCTTAGTCTCACCGGCGGCAATACGTAAATTTTGTACCGCGTGACTTTTTTCGGTGACATCTGCTTTGTCTTCCAAAACATCTGCTTGATACGGCAGCATTTCTTCCATTACCAAATCTTGAATAGGTGACCAAAACTCATCTCTGATTTTTACACCACTAATTTTTGCAGATTTTTGTCCCATATACCCTCCTTAGAATAAATCTATAGTATAATGCTACACGTGAAGATTGTGCGTTGCCATTCTTACGTGCAATTTCCACAAGTATACAAGGGGCCCTATTTTTTAGTAATCGGCAATATCACAGGAAAGGTGGAAAAATCGCAGATGTTGCACATGGTTTCACCATGCACTTTGCCCCTGCGCCTGATAAGCGCAGGCAACCTAATCAACAATCGTGGATTTATACACGAAAAACGAATACTGGATTCCTTTGTCTTAATTTTGGGGGATTTAGGTACCTTGTACATAACTCAGAGCGACAAAGAATATGAGATAAGCACAAATCAATATGTGTTGCTATTCCCCGGTATACAGCACATGGGATATAAAGCCTCTCAAGGGCATCTTTCTTACTATTGGTGTCATTTCACGATATCTGAGGATAAGTACATAGTGGTAGGGCATGATGAAATAAACCAGCAGCTCGTCTTTACCAAGGCGGGAATCGCCAACGACCATTACATCATCCCCGAGACCGGGGATTTGCATCATAATAAACGTGAAGTGTTGCTATACAGACAATTGCTGGATGCATATAAACGCAGCTCGTATTCCGAGTATCTTGCACACTATGCTCTGAGCCTACTGGCAATGGAGATTACCGCGGACTTTGTAAGCGGGTATGCCCTGGGCCTGGAATCCTCCACATACAAACACATAACCGAGATTATGGAGTGGATACGGGTCAACCGTATAGAAAACCTGAGTGTAACCAGAGTTGCCGAGGTATTTAATTACAATCCCAATTATCTCTCAGGAGCGTTTAAGAAGCACACTGGGGTCTCACTTTTGGATTATATAACCCGCACAAAGATTGATTTTGCCAAAAGCCTGCTTCTTTCCTCTAGAGATAGTGTAAAAGATATTGCCAACTATGTGGGCTTTGATGATGAAAAATACTTTATGAAAGTGTTCAAAAAGCTGGAAGGGGTAACCCCCAGCCAATACCGCAATGCGTTTTACCGGAAGCATTTGAATGATATGTAAGGGATGCACCTGTAAATATTCCACCTTTTATATGCCATAAACAGTTGATGCAATTGTGCGGTATAAATATACTTGTGTAAATTGTACATATATTTCCCATGGAGGCGATTTTATGCAAAACCTGAAAGATATCTGGCAATACCAGACTATGGACAAGGAAATTGCAGCGTTTGCCCAAGGAATCCAGTTCAGATGATAACAAATATTCAGCGTTACTCAATCTACGATGGCCCAGGGATACGGACTACGGTGTTTTTTAAGGGTTGCCCGCTGAGTTGCGAGTGGTGCCATAATCCTGAAACTCAGAGCTATGAGGGCGGCCAGAGCTATACACCCCAGGAACTGGCCCGGATTGTGCTGCGAGACCAGATGTTTTTTGGTGAAACTGGCGGTATTACCATATCCGGAGGGGAACCACTTGCTCAGGATATGGAATATATGGTGGAATTTTTGTCCTTTATCAAAAGCAAAGGCATTCATATAACTTGCGACACCTGCGGCGATGTGCCATGGGAAAACTTCGAAGTGGTACTGCCATATGTAGATTTATTTTTATATGACATAAAACTAGCCACACCGGAATTGCATAAGCAATACACCGGCCGAGATAATCAGCGGATAATAACAAACCTAAACCAACTCATAGGGGCGAACTGTGTTCGCCTGGCAGAAGTATGGCTGAGGATTCCAGTTATCGGTGGAGTGAATGACGGTGATGAAATGGCGAAAATCATGGCTATCGCACCAAAATGCAAAGTTTGCCTTCTCCCATACCATAGCATGGCTACCGGTAAATGGGAAAAACTAAATAAAATGCCAACCCAATTTTGTACCCCATCTAAAGAAAAAATGACTCAAATATTAGCCGACTGGCAAAAAGCTGGATTCGACACTCAAATCGGAGGTTGAAAATATGAAGCAAATATACGTATCCCCCAGAGTGGCCGCTTTACGTGCCCAAAGTGAGAGCACAAAACCTTGGCTAAGCCTGGAGCGGGCCCTATTGGTAACTGATGCTTACAAAGAATACGAAGGCCAGGTTTCCACTCCTGAGCTTCGCGCTCGCACACTTTTCCACATGATGAAGCATAAGGAATTGTGCATAAATCCGGGAGAGCTCATTGTCGGAGAAAAGGGCCATGCTCCGCAAATCGCCCCAACTTTCCCGGAGCTAATCTGCCACAGCGTCGAGGATATGCAAATAATGGATGCTAGGGAGCTAATTTCCTTTGGGGTAATAGCTGAAGACTTTGAAATGCAAGAGAAAGAAATTCGCCCCTATTGGGAAAAACGCTGTATGCGTAAAAAAATCATGGAATCCGTGTCCCCTGAATGGAAGGATTGCTACGCCGCCGGTATATTTACGGAGTTTATGGAGCAGCGGGGCCCGGGGCATACCGTTGGCTCAGAAATAATCTATCAAAATGGATTTCTGGACTTTAAAGAAAAAATAGCCGATTGCCTTTCCGCCCTCAATTATGCAAATGACCCAGATGCAACCGCTAAAGCCGAGCAGCTGCGGGCAATGGATATTGCCTGTGACGCAATTATCATCCTAGGAGAGCGATATGCCGCCCTAGCCCTATCCATGGCCGAATTAGAACCCGACGCCGTCCGCGGCGAGGAGCTGCGCCAAATCGCCCATAACTGCTCAATAGTCCCGGCGCACAAGCCTCAAACTTACTGGCAGGCCATCCAAATGTACTGGTTTGTCCATCTCTGTGTCACATCTGAGCTTAATCCATGGGATGCGTATAGCCCGGGAAGGTTGGATCAGCATTTGATGCCCTTTTATGAGAAAGGCATTGATGACGGTTTTGCGTTGGAGCTATTGCAATGCCTATGGATTAAATTTAATAATCAACCCGCACCGCCAAAGGTAGGCATTACCCTAAAGGAAAGCAGCACCTACACAGACTTCGCCAATATTAATACCGGCGGTATAAAGCCCGATGGTTCCGATGGGGTCAACCCGGTAAGTATGTTGATTTTAGATTGCATGGACAGTATGAGGCTTTTGCAGCCCAGTTCCAATGTACAGATTTCCAAAAAGACTCCCTCGTATTTTCTCAAACGGGCATTAGAGATTTCACGTAAGGGCTGGGGCCAGCCGGCGTTTTACAATACAGACGCGATTGTCCAGGAGCTACTAAACGCAGGTAAAAATATAGATGACGCTCGCCGAGGGGGAGCCAGTGGCTGCGTAGAAACGGGGGCTTTTGGCTTAGAGGCATATATTCTCACCGGGTATTTTAATCTGCCAAAAATCCTGGAGTTGACCCTGAATAACGGCTACGACAAGGTCTCAGGCAAGCAGTTGGGTCTTAAACTAGGTTATGCAAGGGATTTTACCGACTGGACTCAGTTAATGGATGCTTATAAACGGCAAGTCCGTCATTTTGTAAATATCAAAATCTGTGGTTCCAATATTATCGAATCATTATATGCCAGGTATATGCCGGTACCGTTTTTATCTGTTATTACTAAGGATTGCATTGCCTCAGGTAAGGATTATAATGCTGGTGGGGCAAGATATAACACAAGTTATATACAGGGTGTTGGAATCGGAACCGTGGCGGACTCACTTGCTGCAATAAAGCATCATGTTTTCGATGGGAAAAATATATCAATGGAAGAACTAGCTGCCGCACTGGAAGTGGATTTCGCAGGCTGTGATGATATGCGTATAAAATTGGCAGACGAGGCTCCTAAGTATGGCAACGATGATGATTATGCTGATAACATTATGTACGAGGTGTTCCTGGCATACCATAATAGCGTAACAGACCGCCCCAACACTCGAGGGGGTACCTACCGCATAAATATGCTTCCCACTACCTGTCATGTGTACTTTGGCGAAGTGTGCGGAGCCAGTGCAAACGGACGCAGGGCTGGCAAACCGTTGTCCGAGGGTATTTCTCCTACCCAAGGTGCGGATGTAAACGGCCCGACGGCGGCAATGCTATCCGCCGCCAAAATGGACCATTTGCGTACCGGAGGCACTTTGCTTAACCAGAAATTTACCCCATCGGCAGTGGAAGGTGAAAAGGGCCTTGAAGCAATGGCAGGCTTGGTACGGGCCTATTTTGCAATGGATGGGCATCATGTGCAGTTTAACGTGGTTGACCGTGAGACCTTGATTGCCGCCCAAGAAAATCCCGAGGATTATAAGGATTTAATTGTACGGGTGGCAGGGTATTCGGACCATTTTAGGAATTTAAGTAAGGAATTGCAGGATGAAATAATTGAAAGAACTGAGCAGGCAATCTAGTAAATTTTCTTCTGCGATGCTTCTACGCAGAAAAAATTTACGGTTTTTGCCGAAGGCAAAAAAGATTCATCCTAGTAAATTTTCTTCTGCGATGCTTCTACGCAGAAAAAATTTACGGTTTTTGCCGAAGGCAAAAAAGATTCATCCAAGTAAATTTTCTTCTGCGATGTTTCTACGCAGAAAAAATTTACGGTTTTTGCCGCAGACAAAAAAGATTCATTTTAGGAGGCCATCATGAACAGTACATTCCACACCCAAAACCGACAATCCCTATACTCCCGCTTAGAAAGGGATGCAATAGCTATAGTATGCAGCGGTTCGGCCCCATGGAAAACCGCCGATGAGTACTATCACTATTTCGCCGATAGAAATTTCTTGTACCTCACAGGAGTTGACCAACGCGACGCAATATTGTTTAGCCTTGGCGGGGAGGAAACACTATTTATCCCGCCTCCCGACAAGCAGTGGGAACGCTGGAACGGCGAACGAATCAAAGCTAACGACGCCACGGATATATCCGGGATAAAATCCATAAACTACTCTCAGGACTTTGACAAAAAGCTGGATTTTGCCCTTGGCTCGGGAGGATACTCCTGTGTATATCTCCCCCTATACAAATACACAAGAAATCAGCCTGACGGCCCGGAACATACCTTGGCAAAATATATCCATGACCGCTATCCCCATATCATCATCAAGGACCTAATGCCTCACCTTAAAGCTCTGCGCCTAATAAAAAAGCCCTGCGAAATTGAATCAATGCGCAAGGCAGAGGAAATTACGGGTAAGGGCATAGTCGCGATGATGCAAGGAGCAAAGCCCGGTATATCCGAATTGGAGCTAAGAGCGGAATTCTTATATGCCATTATGAAGGCCGGTGCTCCGACCTATGCGGCTCCGCCGATAATCTCCGCCGGTATCAATAATTTCTGCATACACTATCATGACTGCAAGGGTATTGCCCATGACGGAGATTTTATTCTCAATGATGTGGGTGTGCCATATAAAAACGTGGTAACGGATGTATCCCGGGGCTGGCCGGTAAACGGAAAATTTAGTGATAAGCAGCGTCTGTTATACGAATGCGCGTATGAAACCTCCAGACATATGTTCTCCATTATCAAGCCCGGTATGCCTATGAAAGACGTTGACGGCATAATCAGAAAGGTCAACTACGAGCATCTTATGGAGATAGGTCTTTGTAAGTCCTGGGATGATATCGGAACATATATGTGGCACGGAGGGGCCCATCATGTGGGTTTTGATGTACATGATATGGTGGCGATAACGCCGGATACACCTCTGGCTGCGGGGATGGTCTTTTGTGTGGATATTGGGATTTACGTCGAGGACTGGGGGATAGGGTTTAGGCTGGAAGATAACTGTCTGGTAACAGAAACCGGATGCGAAAACCTTTCTAAGGATATCCCCAGCAGTATCGAAGATATAGAAGCCGTTATGGGTGGATAAAGCCCCCTTCAGAATGAAGGGGGAAAGACGCCGAAGGCGGCGAGGGGGTTGTGTTCCCAGGCCGCAAGTTTTGGTTCTCAGTGATTGCGCTACGCAAGTTGGCAACCCCCGGCCCTTCGGGCCACCCCCTTCTGAAGAAGGGGGCTTTACAGTCTTTTTTGTTCGGTTACTTGTTAAAAACTTTTGAAATAGATTCTTCTGTTAGCTTGCCGGTAATTAACTCATAATTCTCCGGCATATGAGGGACGGGGCAATCCGAGCAGATTTTTATCTTTATATCCTTGTGGATAGCCCAGCGGAAGACCCCGCCGCATTCTTCTCCCAGAAAATAAAGGGGGCAATAGCAAAACAGACAATTAAATTCCCCCTCAGGTTTGGCATGACAGGGGAAGAACATACATGTTTTATTCGAAAAGAATTTATGATTATTTTTCACGGGGCACCTCGTGTTTTTTATTGACATTATAAAAGATTATGACAATTATAGTGCTAATACTTTATAAAGCAAAGGTGAATACATGAACGGAAAAACATTGGTAATGGGTGTAATCGGTGCGGATGTACATGCGGTGGGCATCAAAATCCTTTCACATGCCTTTGAAGAGGCTGGGTTTAACGTAGTCAATTTAGGCGTTATGGTATCCCAGGAGGAATTTATCGAGGCGGCAATCGAAACTGCTGCGGATGCAATAGTGGTGTCCTCCCTGTATGGCCACGGGGAAATGGACTGCCGAGGCCTGCGGGAAAAATGTGATGAAGCTGGCCTTGTTGGGATTCCTATGTATGTTGGGGGCAACCTGGTAGTAGGTAAGCGCAATTTTGCCGAAGTGGAGCAAACATTCCTTGAGATGGGCTTTACCCGGGCTTATCCTCCTGGGACTACCCCCGAAAAAGGCATCGAGGATATTAGCAAGGATTTAGGTGTATGACTCTCGCGGTAGATTTCGGTTCTACATTTACCAAGGTAACGGCCATCAGTGATACAGGGATAATCGGGACGGCCAAGGCATTTACCACAATAGAAACGGATATCCGGGAAGGCCTTCACACAGCCCTAACGGAGCTTAACCGTCAAACCGGCGCCCTTGACTACACCCACCGCTTGGCAGCAAGCTCCGCGGGGGGTGGATTGAAAATGGTAGCAGTCGGACTGGTTCCTGCACTTACAGCCAAGGCGGCATCTATGGCGGCCTGTAGTGCCGGTGCCAAGGTGGTAAAAACATATTCATATGAGTTAAGCGACGACGAAGCCGGGGAAATCTACGATATCAACCCTGATTTGATTTTGCTCTCCGGAGGTACCGACGGCGGCAACAAAGATGTGATTTTGCACAATGCTCGGGTGCTTGGGAGCATTGACCGGGATTTTTTTGTAATAATCGCCGGAAATAAATCCGCTGCGTCGGAAGCCGCAAAGATAATAGGGGGAAACGCCGTCATATGCAAAAATGTAATGCCCGAGTTTAATACCCTTGATATAATGCCCGCAAAGGACGCGATACGGGCTCTTTTCATGGAAAAAATAATCGAGGCAAAAGGCTTGGGAGAAGCGGCAAAAATATTTTCCACTCCCATTATTCCTACCCCCTTGGCTGTATTCGAAGGGGCTCAGTTGTTGGCAGAAAGCCTAGGGCCGCTCCTTGCTGTGGATGTAGGTGGTGCCACCACGGATGTATATTCCATGTGTACTGGTATGCCCACTTTGCCTAATGTAACCCAAAAAGGTCTGCCAGAGCCCTTTGCAAAGCGTACAGTGGAAGGGGATTTAGGGATGCGGTATAGCATGGACGCACTGGTGGACGTCGCCCCGGAATTACAGGCCTACCAAGGAAATTGCATCGCCGACCCATCCTTTGTTCCAGCCCCAGGTAGCTTAGAAAGTGAATACGACGCAAAGCTCTGCGGCATAGCCGTGGATATAGCCGTAGAACGCCATAGTGGACATTTAGAAAGAGTTTTTACCCCTTTCGGGGAAACCTACTATCAGCTAGGCAAAGATTTGAGCCCTATTAAGTATATAATCGGCATAGGCGGCCCGATAGTTTATAGCGGAAACCCTCATGGTATATTGGAAAACGCCATAGGGGACGGTCAGGAAATTCTCAAACCCAAAAATCCCAAATTTCTAATAGATAAAAAATATATCTTCGGCGCAATGGGGCTACTCTCTCGTATAAACCGGGAGCTTGCCTTAAGAATAATAGAAAACGAGTGCATGGAGGTTTAACGTGGATTTGCACAATAAAAAGCTGTCCGCTGATGCTTTTGCAAGCATCCAAAATGAAATATTGGCCCAATGGCCCACAGGTAAGGCCGTAAATTTTGAAGATGCAGTGGCGTTTCATAAGACATACCCGGAGAAAAAAATCTTCGCCAATAAACTGGCCGCTGCCGACCGGGACGGCACTACCCTAATCCAGCCTCGGGCTGGGGTAGCCCTGCCGGATATGCTAATCGAGCTACTGGGATACCTGGAAAGTGAAGGGGAGGCGGACCTGCTTCCCACAACAATTGATAGCTACACCCGTCATAATCGCTATACAGAGGCGGACACCGGCATCGAAGAGAGTAAGCGGCTTAACCGGTCTATGCTTAACGGCTTCCCTGTTGTTAATTATGGTGTGGAAATTTGCCGAGAGATAAACACCGCTCTCAACGCCCCGGTGCAGGTACGTCACGGAACCCCGGACGCGCGGCTGCTAACAGAAATCTCCGTAGCCGGAGGCTTTACCTCCTACGAAGGCGGCGGGATTTCTTACAATATTCCATATTCGAAAAATTACCCATTGGATAAAAGTATAATTGATTGGCAGTACTGTGATAGGCTCCTTGGTATGTATGCCGAGGCAGGGGTTATCATTAATAAAGAACCCTTCGGCCCTCTTACCGGGACGTTGGTTCCTCCTTGTATTTCTCATGCTGTGGCTGTAATAGAAAGCCTACTTGCGGCGGAGCAAGGAGTTACGGATATAACGGTAGGCTACGGCCAATGCGGCAACCTGGTGCAGGATGTGGCGGCAATCAAAAGTCTACGTGCCATCACAGAGGAGTATCTTGAAAGATACGGATACAGCAATGTAAAGGTTACAACAGTGCTCCATCAATGGATGGGTGGATTCCCTCAAGACGAGTCCAGGGCCTTTGGGGTAATCTCTTGGGGGGCGGCAGCGGCGGCTCTTTCTAATGCCACCAAGGTAATTGTAAAAACCCCCCATGAGGCCATGGGAATACCCACAAAGGAGGCCAATGCCTCGGGCCTTAAAGCCACTAAGCAGCTAGTGCAAATGCTTAAAGATCAAAATATGTTGGATGCCCCTCATGTAATCACAGAAAGTGATATGATTCTTAGGGAAACCCGCTGTCTGCTGGATAAAACATATGAACTTGGAGGCGGAGATTTTGCTGCTGGTACAGTCCGGGCCTTTGAGGCTGGGGTGCTGGATATTCCTTTCGCTCCAAGCCGCAATAATCTGGGGAAACTGCTGCCTGCAAGGGATAATACCGGCGCGGTGCGGCTACTTGACTGTGGTAACCTGCCCTTTGATGATGATGTAAAGGACTTTCACCGGGAGAGGATGGAGGAGCGAGGTAACTATGAAAAGCGGCCTGTGACCTTCCAAATGGTTGTGGATGATATCTATGCCATAGGCAAAGGATATCTGGTAGGCAGACCGAAATAGTTTTGTCGTTTTGGCCAAACCGTTTTGACCATGTTTTTAAGTGTTTACGCAACATTTTTGATATATGCTCAACTATACTCTTCATTTTGGAGTGAACAAATGATAATCAAAAACATAATCTGCGCCCCAGGGCGTACCGGCTTTTTCTTCGATGACCAAAAGGCTATTAAAACTACGGCACAAGCTGACGGCAACGCCTATATCGGTGAGCCATGCACACCGGGGTTTACCAGGGTGCGACAGGCTGGGGAGTCTATTTCCGTATTGTTTATCTTAGAAAACGGAGAAATCGCCCATGGGGATTGTGCCGCTGTGCAGTATTCCGGTACGGGAGGGCGTGACCCATTATTTCTTGCAAGGGATTTTATCCCGGTTATTGAGCAGGATGTCGCGCCTCTTTATATCGGAAAAGAAATTACCACTTTTCGAGAAATGGCTCACACAGTGGACTCCTTGCCCATCCACACGGCCATACGCTACGGAGTAACCCAGTCCTGCCTTGACGCTGTGGCAAAGAAAAATAAAAAACTAATGGCCCAAATTGTAGCTCAGGAATATGGTCTGCCCCTCTCTGATACTCTAATCCCAATCTTCTCCCAATCTGGCGATGACCGCTACACCAATGTAGACAAGATGATATTAAAAGGCTCGGATGTGCTGCCTCATGGCCTGGTCAACAATATGACCAAGCTTGGGCATAAGGGTGAAAAGTTACTGGAATACGCCGGCTGGCTACGGGACCGCAGTATAAAAATCGCACCATGGGAAGGGTACCAGCCCATCCTCCATATTGATGTATACGGTGTGCTGGGAATTGCCCTAGACCACAACTTTGAAGCTATCGTAGACTTCCTAGCCAAGGTAGAAGCCGCCGCCGCCCCATTTACAATAAGAATAGAAGGCCCAGTGGACATGGGTGCCCGGGAACCCCAAGTAGAAGCATTGGCCACCCTGCGGCAAATGGTCGAATCCCAAGGGATAGCCACAGAAATAGTAGCCGACGAATGGTGTAATACCTATGAAGACATAAAAATCTTTACAGATAACAAAGCAGGTCATATGGCACAAATCAAAACCCCTGACCTGGGGGGAATCAACAACACTATAGAAGCGATACGCTATTGCAAAGCCAACAACATGGGAGCCTACCTAGGGGGCACCTGCAATGAGACTGACCGCTCGGGGCAAGTGTGTACCCATATAGCAATGGCAACGAGGCCAGACCAAATGTTGGCCAAGCCAGGGATGGGCGTGGATGAAGGGTATATGATTGTTTATAATGAAATGCAGCGGATACTCGCGTTAAAGGATGTGTTGTAATGTTAAAAATCCTATCCCCAACAGCAATACTAGGCTACGGCTTCCCTATGACCTCATGGGAGGAGGGGATGCGCCGCAAGCCTGATGTAATTGCCGTTGATGCGGGCTCCACAGACCCCGGCCCTTATTATTTGGGTGCGGGGATTTCCTTTACCGACCGAGAGGCTGTTAAGCGGGATTTGGCCATTATGATACCTGCAGGGATTGAGGCGGGGATTCCTGTGATTATCGGCTCCGCCGGAGGATGTGGCGCGGCTCCGCATTTGCAGTGGAATCGTGAAATAATCGAAGAAATTGCCGTCGAGGAGAAACTGAAATTTTCCCTGGCAGTAATCCCCAGTGATATCAGTAAAACCGCCATTTCAAAGGCATTAGAAAACGGTGAAGTCACGCCTCTTAAACCTGCTCCGCAATTGACCCAATCAGATATTGATAGTGCTGCTCATATTGTGGCTCAGATGGGTGTTGAGCCTATCCTCAAAGCACTGGATGCCGGGGCGCAAGTTATTCTTACCGGACGGGCCTACGATCCGGTTGTTTTTGCGGCATTGGCTATACACCGGGGCTATAACCCCGGCCTTGCCACACATCTTGGCAAAATTCTGGAGTGTGCCGCAATTGCCGCAACTCCCGGCAGCGGCAGTGATTGTATGTTGGGGTATATCGGTGAGGATTATTTCCGGGTAGAGCCATTGTCTTCTGAGCGTATGTGTACGACCCTTTCTGTTGCCGCCCACACCCTCTACGAAAAAACCAACCCATATGTACTCCCCGGCCCTGGGGGGATTTTGGACTTACACCAGACCGTATTTACCCAAGAAACCGAATCGGCAGTGCGGGTGACTGGTAGCCGGTTTATTCCATCAGAAAAATATACCGTCAAGCTCGAAGGTGTAAAAAAAGTCGGTTGCCGCACGGTTTCTTTTGCCGCTACAGCCGACCCTGTTATGATTGCTCAAATTGATGAAATTACTCCCAAGGTTAAGGCCCGGGTTGCGGATAATTTTTCTGGGCTAATGCATGAATATGCTTTAGATTTTAAGATATATGGGCGCGGCGGTGCCAGTGGTGTGATGGGTATATTTTCTGGCAATGATAATGGAATCCCGGGTCAAGCCCGGGATGACAGGGGAGGCGAGCTTGTTATTATCATCGACGCCGTGGCTCCTACTCAGGAGCTCGCCAATACCATCTGTTCCTTTGCCCGGTCAACTTTACTGCACTACGGCTACCCTGGGCGTATTTCCACTGCGGGCAATCTGGCCTTTCCATTCTCTCCATCGGATATAAAAATGGGGGATGTTTACAAATTCTGCATTTATCATGTGATGGAGGTTGATGACCCTTGCTCACATTTTCCCGTAAATATTATCAACTTCTGATAATAGGCGTTTTTCTTCTGTTGGTATTATTTTTCTTTGCAACCCCTGTTTATGCCAGTGATATCCGGGTGACCATTGATGATGAGGCTGTGATTTTTGACGGGCAAGGGCCGATTCCAATAAACCCAAGGCCCCCAATGGTGGCCCTTACCTTTGACGACGGCCCTTCGCCCAATACAAGTCGTATCCTGGATGTACTGGAGCGATACGATGCCCGTGCTACATTCTTCGTACTGGGTTACCGTTCAGCACGGCACAGGAATATAGTAGAGCGCGCTGCAAATATTGGCAGCGAAATAGCTAGTCATACTTGGACCCATGACAACATGGCCCATTTGTCAGCAGCAAGGATAAGAGAATCAATCGAATCAACCTCAGCCCTGATAGAATCCATCACCGGCGTCCCATCACCACACTTTTTCCGCCCCCCATTCGGCAGCACCAACGACACAGTGCGTTATGTATCCGCTCAGATGGGCTATACAATCACCAATTGGACTTTGGATACCTGGGATTGGCGCAATCGCAATCCTGATATTATCTATGAGGCCATTATGAACGAGGTGGAAGACGGCTCCGTTATCCTACTCCATGATATCCATTTAACAACGGCACAGGCAATGGAATTTGTTATACCGAGCTTGATTGCCCAAGGCTTTGAGCTGGTTACTTTATCCGAGCTGCTTATGTTTTTTTATGGAGAATTGGTACCGGGCAAGATATATGGAAGAGTTTATGATGAGGATTTAGAGGCGAGAGAGAGTCTATATTCAATGGGGGTGTACAATGACATATAAATTAAGGGACCTAGCCGATGTTATCCGGTCCAAAAACGCCGGGCCATATGAACTTACCTTTGATATCATGTTTAAAACCGAAAAATTTTACCGTTCTGTGGCGGCGGCAGGGGTTATCAATAAAGAATCCTTTGCCGCGCTTTATGGCATTTCACCAGAGGACATAATGGAAATCATCCACTTTGACCCGGCAAAGGCCATCAAGGTGACCATTGCCCGCCCTGTATCCTCCGGCGATTTGAGAGAAACTGATGTATACGGCGCGCAACAGCACGCCCCCCTTATGGCCTTTGAGGTATCCATATGAACAAGTTCTTTATGCAGGAATTCCTGTTGTATTCCGTTTACCTGGCTCCGCGAGGCAATGACCGCCTGATGATTCTTGGGGAGCAGATTTCACACCGGCATTTATCCATCAACGACAGGCTTATCGGTATCGTAGGGGATGCCGGTTCCGGCAAGTCCTCCCTTATCAAGGGGATGTTCCCGGGGCTGGAGCTTTCCAATGATGACCATGGGATGAGCCCCGGCAAGATTATGCAAATCCGCGACCCTATTGGCAGTATGGGAGATGCCGCTACATTTCATATGGACATGCGCTTCCAGACGGCGTTTACACAAATGCATGAAATCGTCACCTTTGTGCGCACGGCTTTGGCAAAGCACCGTCGTCTTATAATCGAGCATTTTGATTTGCTCTACCCCTACTTAGATATGAATGCGGAAATCCTGGTGGGAATAGGGGAGGAGATTATAATCGCCCGGCCAACGGTCTTTGGCCCGACCCCAAAGGATATTTATGACATTGTCTATCCATCGGCAAAGTACCGCAAGATGGCCCATACCGCCGAGGATATAACTATGTTAGTCGTTATGAAGGAATATGGAATGCCACGCACATGGGAAACAACAGATGTACGTAAGGGCTTTGTAATGGCTTTCCCCAACCCCCCTAATGTAAGCCCCGCAGAGCTTGCAGCCTTGGAAAACAGGGTAAAAGAAATAATAACCGCGAATCTGCCTGTAAGCTATCTCAATGATGAGTATATAAAAATCGGAGAAGATAATATAAAATGCGCCGGTCCAAGAATTCATGTGAAAAGCACCGGCGAGGTAGAAAACTTTAGGCTAATGAAAGAAATCACCCATGACCCGATGCGAGGGGAATACTTATTGGTAGGCCTGGTAGGCGGCCAGAGCGGTGACTTGCAGCTGAAGGATATTAATAAATTGAATATGGTTTAGGAGAGGTTATTTTGAGCAAGCGCATATCGTATGTATTTTTGTTGATATCAGCCATTCTAGGAATGACTCTAACAACCTATGCCACCCCGCCGGATGAACCCGACGAGCCTTGGTATCGGTACTTAGGGGATGGGTATACCATCCACATGACCCCAAGTTGGCCGGAGTTTGACACAAGACCTTCGGGGTTATATCGCGGTGACGACCTTGTATATGAAATCAATACCTATTTCGATTACCAAACAAGAATATTTTTCTCAGAAGACAGGATGACATTCCTGCTTTTCTATCCCCCATATTATGCCGTAGACGAGATACCGGAACTTGACGGCAGGCGAATACTGGGGCGGGTGCATCAGTTTTACAGAGGCAATCAAGAGCAGATATTTTGGGATGTAGACCGATATTATATTATCCGTGAAGGGGGCGTAAGCTATGCCCTACGCATCATAACCTTGGATGAGCGAGATATTTTATTTGATTTACAGGCAGGCAATGTCGTATCCGATGTTGAATACGAAGGAAATATACAGGTGCCCATGTGGAGCTATATTGGGATTGGATTGTTTTTTGTGGCTATTGCCTTTGTATTTATGTGGAGTTCTTCTATTAGGAAAAAGCAGCGGATATATCATCAGGCTTGACATATGCTCCTCTGTGGTTTATATAAATATATAAGATGGAGTGAGCAGGGGCGGCGAAGCCGCATCTGTGCGAAAACATTCATACCCAAAGGAGGTGGTAAGATGTATCAGGTTCACACACATTCGTTTGATATGGTAGCAATAAAAATGCTGAATATCTGCGGTTTTTCGTTTCTCGAAGCCCATCAAGGGGATAAGTGCGCCCATTTGGGCATGTTGTCGAGAACGAATACACATCTGCCACCTATGGAAATCGGATGATATAATCACAATTTCCCATAGCGTCTAGGAGAGTATTTCTCTTAGGCGCTATTTTTTTGCAAATAATGAAATTTTTTTGCCTACGGCAAAAACCGCAAATTTTTTCTGCGTAGAAGCGTTCGCAGAAGAAAATTACTAGTTAGGAGAATAATCATGACAGAAATCACATTAAGTAATATCAGCATTAACTTCGGATTCAAGGAAGTCCTAAAAGACATAAGCTTCGGCATCACCACCGGTGAAAAGGTTGCCCTGGTTGGTAGCAATGGCTCTGGCAAGACCACCTTATTTCGAATAATAATGGGCAAGCAAACCTACGATAAAGGCAGCCATACCATACGCAAAGGCGCGACTTTGGGCTATCTGGAACAGGAGTCGGATATAGAAGATGATGTCTCAGTTGAAACATTTCTTAAGCAGGCCCAGCAGGAGGTCTTTGCAATGGAAGCCAGGCTGCGAGAGATGGAGAATGGTATGGGGGATACAGACCAACTGGATAAACTTCTTAACGAATACGATAAACTGCAAACTCAATTCGCAACAATAGGCGGCTACGAAGCCGAAGCTGACTTCAATAGAATTTGCGTGGCTTTCAAATTCGATTCTGATTTTCTTGCAAAAAAATGTACTGAGCTTAGTGGCGGTCAAAAAACCATTGTTAAGCTGGCGCGAGTACTACTTCAAGCCCCGGATATCCTGTTGTTGGATGAACCCACCAACCATCTGGACATAGAGACCTTGGAATGGCTCGAGGGCTTTATCCGGGATTACAAGGGCACGGTAATCCTTGTATCCCATGACCGCTATTTCCTGGACAAAACCGTCAAGAAAACGATTCTGCTGTACCAAGGGGAAATAGAAATATACGGCGGTAATTACTCCTTTGCGCTGCAAGAACAGGAGCGGCTAATGCTGCTGGATTTTGAAAAGTTCAAGCAGCAGCAAAGGCTTATCGAGCATATGAAAGCAGAAATCCGCCGTATTAAGGAAGCCAACCGTTTCTCCAGAAGAGCAGTCGTTATGCAGCGGAAGCTGGACCGCATTGAGCGGCTAGAGCGGCCTGATATAGACCCGGATAAGCTGCCCATTCATTTTGCAATGGGTGGCCGCTCTGGTAAGCGGGTGCTTACCATACAGGACTTAAACTTTGGGTATACCGCTCCATTGTTTTCCCAAGCCAATATGGATGTAATCTTCAAAGACCGTGTATGCTTGCTTGGTGCAAATGGAACAGGCAAAAGCACCATCATAAAGCTACTGTTGGGACAGTTGTCTCCACAAGGAGGCAGCATCACCGTAGCCGAAAGCGCGAAGATAGGTTATATCGAACAGGAGGTAAGCTTCCCCAACGAGAAGGCCACAATCCTAGATGCCTTTAAGGAGGACGCAAAAATCCATGAAAATGAAGCCCGTCGTATTCTTGCAAAGTTCTTTATCACCGGAGATGATATCTATAAACGTATTGGGAGTCTATCCGGCGGTGAGCGGGTCATACTTCGCCTTGCAATGGAGCTACAACGCCCCATTAATTTTCTGATTTTGGATGAGCCAACCAATCATCTGGATATCGACACCAAGGAGATTTTGGAGGAATCCTTGGCGGATTATAAGGGGACTATACTGTTCATTTCTCATGACCGGTATTTTATCAATCGGCTTGCGACTAAGGTTGTATATGTTCGGGATAAGGCTCTTCACAGTGTAGACGGCAATTTTGATGATTATGTCAAAATCGTGCATTGATATATTCTAGATAGAGGATTATTATCGTCCAAAAAAGGAGGAGCAAAGTATGGACAAAAAATACCTAATAATCCATATGGATGACATGGGCAGTAGCCATGCCGCCAATACAGCCGGTATTGAGCTGTTTGAAAAGGGGATTGTAACTAGCTGCAGTGTTATGGTTCCCTGCCCCTATGCCTATGATTTTATCCGGTGGTGGACAAATAACAAGGAGTATGACACCGGGGTTCATCTTACATTGGCCAGCGAATGGGATAATGGCAAATGGCGACCGGTAGGACAGTACGACCAAACCGCAAGCCTATGGAGCCCATTACATTTTATGTGGCAAACCAACGACGAGGTTATGCAAAATGCAAAATCCAAAGATGTGCATCGGGAGCTCGAAGCCCAAACTCAGCTTGCTCTTAAATGGGGCTTAGAGCCCTCCCATTTCGATTTGCATATGCATACGGTAAAGCTGGTAGAAGGCTCATACGAGGACTATTTAATGCTTGCTGCCAAATACAACATCCCTCCAACAGTACCTATCGACTGGTCAATAAGTGTGGGGGGCGAACCAGGTATGACCTTGGAGAAGAAATTCGAATACTGTCACGATACCCTACGCAACCTAAAGCCCGGTATTTCCCTCCTCACCCTTCACCCTGTAATCGACACCCCGGAAGCAAGATATATCATACCGGACTGGTATGACCGGAATTGCGAATACAAGATGTTTATGTCCGATGAAACCCATAAAGTCATAGTGGAAAATGATATTGAGCTTATATGCTATAGGAAGCTTAAAGATAATACAAAATAAGGCATGAGAGGGGGCGGCGTTGCCGCCCCCCCTTGATAACTGTTAATGCTTGGAATGGGCAGATATGATAGAATATACGGGAGGATGAATACAATTGGAGGAACACCATGCCCAACTATAATACAGGAAATTTAATAAAACGCTTGCGCAAACAAAAAGGCCTTACACAGGAAGAGCTGGCCTATCCCCTTATAGACAGGGCAACCCTGTCTCGTATCGAAAGTGGCAGGGCAATGCCCAGCAAAAAAACCTTGGAGGCACTCCTTGAGAAGCTGGGTTTTAACCCAAGCAATACAGCAGACTTTTTCCTAGATGGGGAAATGACGGAAGTCCAGAAAATCCATAACGAGCTGGAGGAATATCTGGTTCTTAGGAAGCTGGACTACGCAGACCCTATGATTGGCAAAATTGATGCATTGGTGGAGCAGCTCGCAAATAATAAGCGTTATATGAAAAACGAGCTCAATCAGCAGTTTGTCATGGTTGTAAGAGCGATGAACGCCATCAATAAAGGGGCGGAGGAAGAAGATGTCCGTACAATGCTCCATGACGCGTTAAAAATCAGCATACCGGAGTTTGACGAGGAGCAATTTGAGGAATATCACCTATCCAGGCAGGATATCCAGATAATTAATATGCTTGCGGTGCTTTACAGTATCGAAGGTGAAGACGAAAAATCCAGTATGATGCATTACCGTATGAAGCGCAACTTGGAAAAAAACTGTATTGATAGAGTGGAAATGGGCCGGAATTATCCCACTGTGGTATATAATTTGGCCATCCAGCTTTTTTACTTGGAGCGTTATGAGGAAGCAATAGAGGTATGTGATGTGGGCAGCAAGGTATGCAGGGAAACCCGTTCTTTTTATTTTCTGCCAATGCTCATCATTCTAAAGGGTAATTGCCTACATCAAATCGGAAAATCTGGTGAGGGCGAGAGGCTTTTGCGGCAGGCATACCATACCTGCGAAATGTTTGAGAATGAAGCGGGAATGTTTCTTGCGAAAGATTATATAACCAGGATAATGGGCTTGGAGTTTTGAGAAGAAAATGTGCGTAAAACGTCATAGACTAAGTTTAGTGTCGCTAATACTATGATGCTGACAAAACATAAGGAGGATTACCATGGAACATAATTTTGGCAATCAATTTGCGATGCGCCGCACAAGAGGTAGTACCATTTGGCTGATAAGGCTGCTTGCGCTCGCTTTTGGGGTTGGATTATTGGCAGGTGGGATTTACTTTATTTCCAACCCAATAGACCCCGAAGACACAATCATGGGCGTTGTAGCGTTGGTAATGGCGGGACTTATACCCTTGATACTTTGGATAGTGTCCAATAATATGAAAGCAGAAGTGGCCATCCATGAAGAAGGCGTTATTGTAAAAAAAGGTAAAAAGATACACCAGTATCACTATAGCGAAATTGCCGGCCTGCAAGATCAGGCTGCTGAAACCACTACAATGCTTGTCGGTGGAGGAATTGGCGGGGCAATTAGCGCAGGGATTGCGGCAGGGGTTAGAGGTGCCGTCAAAAGTGCAGTCAATCGTAAAAACAGAAATCGCCCAATAACCATAGTCACCAAATCCGTATCCAAGCCTGGTGTTAGCGTAATAAAAGCAGCAGGTGATATACTTTCAGGGGTATTTACCGAGTGGTTCATAAAAAATAACAACATCACAAAAGAGACTATCAGGTCAATGGAATTGTCCTTTGGAGACAACTTAAAGCTAAAAGATGGGGTATTTACCCAAACCAAACGTAATAAAGTAATAAACCTTGCAATGGCAGATATCACAAACCTTGAAATACGAGAAGACAGTGTGATGTTCTTTGGCCTAAATGAGAAGGGTAAGGATAGATGCTTGATTGACATAAATATTGTCCATGTGCTCAATATTGACTTGTTGTTTGAGGTTATGGAGATGAGTAAGTAATATTGAAGTCAATATCATTATTAATAATCAAAGGCTGTCGCGAATTGCAAGTTTAATTGCCCCCCAGAATAAACCAAAGCATGAAACTTAAGCGGGCGACATGATTAGCGGTTTTGTATCCAAGCAGCCGTCGAGGATAATTAGTATAAAAACAGGGGGCTGTCACGTTAAGCATTTTCATGAATAATTATGCGCTTTTCCGTCAACATAAAAGCGTTGAGGAGCGAAGCGACGAAGCAATCCAGGAAACTTGCGGGTTTCGACATTCTTGGATTGCT
>WQVF01000037.1 GCA_009781725.1 Defluviitaleaceae bacterium | reverse complement strand
TAATAATTACAAACGGCGCAATAAAGGGCGATTAGTTGGTTGTCTTTGGTCATTCATCCAATTTATCACACTTTTCGCCGTTTTTCTTCCTTTTTGGGGTAATCTAACTCTTGATTGGCGTTAATAGTATCTATTTATACCAAGGAGAGGAATGGAATAGCAAAATCGTCAGAATCTTTGTCCGAGATAATACACAAGGTGGTGTATTTGTTGTTACGGTACAGATGTATACTGAAGCCATAAATTGGGGGGTTCGTTGTAGGCACTATATTAGCACACTAGAGATAATTAATCGGTAAATGAGGTGAAATGGGGATGATTCTCTTGTCATCCTGCGGCTTTCCGTCACAGAGGGACAGTTCTTCTGACAACCAAAAATCGGATTGTCAGGAAGAGTCAGACCGTGACGGGTGGTAATAGCACTGTTATTACACCTGGGGGTAATCGCTCCCCAAGCACACCAACGCCAAGCACACTTGGTGCCAATAACGCTACGACACCACGAAATGATGATTGCACTATTCATACAGGTATGCATCATGGAGATATGCCATTCGAGTTTTGTAGTATTAATGGTCTTGCTCATGTTTGTGCTACGACAGGAAGGGTGTTTACTATATCGCCACCTGTGCAATATGTTAGGCCGGTGAGTGTTCCAGTAGTTCCAGTTGATGGCACATTCAGAGCTTTTGGGGCTTCCCGTAGCGGCGGCACTCGAAATCATGCTGGAATTGACTTTGTTCCTGAATTTAACATAAGACACGGTCTTACTGCAGATGATTTTCCTTTTGTGTATGCAGTTGTAGATGGCGTAGTCATTAGCTATTACCATTTTTACCGTGGAACAAATGCATTAGCAATTGAAAAAAGTAATGGCAGAATCGTAAGGTATACTGAAATTCATGCTCTGGCGGGAATTAGTGTGGGCTCAAGGGTTGAGCAGGGACAACCAATAGCACGAATGGCGCGCATGACTGGTATCAATGAAATTATGCTACATCTTGAATATTTTATGGGAACTTCAGAAGGAAGTTTGACTAATCGCAGCAATACATCGTACGACTATGTGCCCCCCAGAAATTATCAGAGAAGGCGTGATTTATTAGACCCGACACCCTTCTTTGATCTCCCCTAAGTTGCTTCATTACGACCAACTACTATAGATGGAGGTGTTTATGTGAAAAAAAGCGTTGTTATTCTTATCGTCATATTTCTGATTTTACTTACAGGATGTGTATCTGAGGCCAATGGAAATCATATTTTAAATGGTGCAGAAACCATTTCAAATGATGTTGATGCCATTTCATGTGATGAAGAGGTGGCTTTGGATAATACCGAAGCCGATGCTATAGATGATTTAAATGGTCTATACGTTCAATCTACACAAATACCACGTGTGAGGATTAATTGGGAGCCAATAGAGATTCCATATGATAATCAACAGCCAATAACTGTCAACAACCATACTTTTATTCCACTTCACACGGTTATGGGAGCACTTGGTTTTTTGGTTGAGTGGGAGGAACAAACACAAACGGCAACCCTCATATGCCAATGGCATACAGTGATTATTCAGATGGGTAGTTATTATACGTCAATCAATAACAATATTAGGTCATTGGATGTCCCTGCAATGATTGTAAATAGCCATCCTATGATATCAATATGTGCGATATCAGTTATTTCACGGGATATCGGTAATGAAATTCAATGGGACGAGAGGATTCATACAGTAGATATCTTCGTCTATAGGGATATGACAATAGAGCAACTTAGAGAACGGCCAAGAACCATTTCACCACCAATTCAAACATCTATTGGTGGTATTGAACTCAGGATGCACCCTGAAGAGCTAGTGTCATTGTTGGACGCTAATGGTATTGACATAATAGTGCTGATGGAGCATCAAGATTGGAAAACGATATATGCGCATGTTGAGAACCCAATAAAAGATGGAAGGATATATAACATATATAGTGAATTTTCATTCTTTTTTAAGACTGAGGACTTCACTATTGATTATTCCGAGGATGAAATAATGGAGTTTATGCATGTGTCATCTATGCAACACAGAACTTTTGCAGACATCGGTATTGGAGACAACAGGAACAGTGTAATCGAAGCTCATGGGGACACTTACGCAATAAGTCCGTATTCTAGCAGCACTATCGAGTATTTTGATGGTGAAAATTACTTATTTTTCTTCTTTGACTTCCACGAGAATGTGGAAGGTTGGGGTATAGGACAGATATCTATTTTTGAACTTCAAGCGCGAAGATATATACTCTAAGGACAGGGGCAGACTGTTACAGACTCCACCTGTACAAGATTCAAAACCCCAAAGTAGCCAAAGAATATGTCATTTATCATTTATCCCCCTCTGTTGCCCCCCGAAAGGAGCATGATACGCATATCAGGACAAGACATGGGACGGCAGCCGGTTACAAAACTCAAGAGGAGTAAGATGTTGATGTATATAAACGCAGATGACCATGTCGCAACCCCAAATACCAAATGCCCATCATGTGGTGATATTGCATTTGCATACGACAAGACGCCTGATGGAATTCAGAGATATTTCTGTAATTTCAGTGGGTGCATTAAGAGGATATTTACTCTTGATGCCATGAATGATGCCTTAATACCAAAAAAGGTGAAGCTGGGCTGTCTTGCAATGCTGATACTGATAGTGTTTGCCGGATTTATTGTGCCATATATAAATAACCGAGAAATCGTAGATGAGGTACCAGAGCCTTTGATTTCAATGGATAAGTTCTGGTTTGCATCAGGTATGAGTTTTCGGTTTAGGATGGCTTACAATGATTGGGGATGGCCACGCCTCTCATTTATCATGGAGTATATTAATCCTCGCTCACCATACTTTGACCCATTCTATACAGACTTAATCTTCGTACACAGTGAAGAAGATGCAAAAGGATTTCCAGAAAATATCATTACTGCATGGCCTTGTGAACTGAGAAGTCAGCATTATGTTGACCGTATAAATAGAGAGTTAAGGCGCACCCCATACGAAATATCCCGCTATATGAGCATGATGCCGAAACGAGATGTGGTATATGTCGAAGATTATGGTTTAACATATCCCATATCGATTACAGACTTTGTTGATAATTGGATAAATATTATTGCGTTGTGGCGAAGCCTTAGGCTGGGTTGGCGGGGCTTTACTATACCGGGAGAAAGACCGTGGCAATGGTGGTATGACGAGCAAGAAGAACATGATGAACAAGAGGAATATACAGATTATACAGCCCCGGTTCCAATAGAAAAATTCCTCTTTGCTAGAGATATGAGGTTTATTTTTAGAATGATGGTTGATGGTAATAGCCGAATATCCATTACCGGCAATAGGGTAGAAGCAGTTATCCGGCCCGATTTGCCGAGTTTTAACCCTTTTTACACGGATTTAGTTTTTGTTCACAACGAGGCTGAAGCCGCTGGGTTTCCAAACAATGTAATAGTCGCATGGCCATGGGATAACAATTGGACATATGGTTTATTAGAAGAAATAACCCTTGCATCAACCTTAGGCGAAGACCAGATTCCCCGGAATCGCATAGATGAGTCTGAGCGAGAAGTACTTAACGTAGCTGATTTTGGACTGTCCTACCCCATAACAATTACAGACCTGATAGAAAACTGGGAAAGCATGAATGCTTTATGGCAATCCTTTACCATTTGGGAGCAATATGGTATGCAAAGCTATATTTTTTACAGGGAGATGGCAGTACTCTTCGGAGTACTTCTTGAGGATTAAGGAAGGGGATTATCCATGACGCAGCTTGCAATAGCTCTATTTATTGTCTATGCATTAATATTGTTCGCAACCGGAAAAGACTTTTTCAGGGCTTTCATTAGTAATCTTACATTCGATTTAATGAAAAAAATGAAGTCGAATAAGAAACCCATCCTAATTGCCGTAACTGTATTAATCATGGTTGCATCAACTGTCGTAATTATACAAAGGACTATAACAACCAGGCACCACCAACGTGCCGAGGTAATGATGAACCAGCTTTTATTCGCCAATGAGATGTGGTTTGATTTTAGGATAGTTGTTGACGATGAAGAAGTGGTAGGTTCATTTCATACAATTTTTAATCGCATTAATGTGGACTCTCCTAATTTTAACTCATTTTATACTGAGCTTGTTTTCACACACAGTGAAGCAGAGGCAATGACACATCCAGACAATGTTATAACCGCATGGCCAAGGTATGATTGCTGGTCGTATGGCTTGATTGCGGGGATTAATTGGGCGGTAATGAGGGATGAGAATGATTTGACACATCTGATTATAGGGCAGATGCGAGAAACTATATGCCTTACAGATTTCGGATTGGTGTATCCTTTAACTCATGTAGATATGATTAGCTATTGGGAGGAGGTAAGTATATTATGGAATACACTCCCCCAGATTGAGCGTTCTGAAATACGAAGATTAGCGTCGACTTATGTAAGACAAACATTAACATGACCATCTAATCAAAAAGGGGTAGGCGGCGAAATTGCCGTGCTGTTGTGTTCAATGTGGTGGGTTTGGCCCAGTCTAAGGTTTTGTCCATATTATTGTCCCATATCGAAAGGAGCTCACCAATGAAAAAACGCTGGATACCCGTAATAATCCTATGCATAGCAGCAGCATTTATAACCGGCCTCAACCTAGGCACATCAGCCGAGGCCGACCACCACACTCCAGCCCTATCCGGCACCACTCGCTACTTCAACACAACAATAGCGGTGGTCAACGCCGATACCGGCACAATAATAGACGGCAGCCGCTACAACTACTCTGCCGCAATAATATCAACCCTCGGCCCAGACTTCGAGCTGGTATCCCCTGCCATGGCCCAGACCGGCCTTGCTAATGGTACATATGGGGCCATAGTCACATTTCCTCCTGAGGTATCAGCACGCATTCTTTCATTCAATGCCCATCAACCCCAGCGGGTAGAGCTGGAATTCCAAATCAACCCGGACCTGCCGGAGCGGGAGTTTCTTGAGGTCTATATCACAATCACAGAGCTGCAAATGGCCATCAATACCACCCTTGCCAGCACATATGTCAGCTCAATCTTCCGCCAATTCCACGAGGCTCAAGACCAAGTGGACGGGGTTTTTCGTAATACCCTTCTGGACCTTATGGCCCTGGAATACATCACCCTTGGTGACTTTACAGCCACTTTGGACTTAGACGAAATGCCCTACATCCCTCTCAACCCACGGGAGCTGGATGTGCCATTTTATATGGAACAAGTCGCCGCCTTTGCCGAAGAGGTATCCAGCTGGTACCGCAACAGCTATGCAATGGCCTCAGACCAGTATCTTTGGATGCGGGAGGGGCTTTTTTCCCTGACAGAAAACTTCCCCGAGCAGGAAGAAGACTGGATTTACATGCTCACCATGTGGACAGGCTACTCTGAGCGATATGGTGAGCTCCTTGAGCAATATTCCGAATATGTACGGCTTCACGAAGAAGCTCTCGTCGCATGGCATGAAGAAAATGTTGCTTGGCATGAGGCTCTGGAGGATTACCAACGGGATGTGGCCTTCTGGCACGAGGATTCCGATTTTTGGTTTGATGACGCGTATCGCTGGCATGGGGAGTATATGGGGTTCTTGGATGAGGCCCGGGATTACTATGCATCCTTGCGGGACTTCCGCCAGGAGCTTGAGGATAATATCAATCCCTTACAAGATGACCTCAACGCCTGGAAGGACCTTTTAATCGACTACGAAAACTGGCTGTCTGACCGTCTTGATGAGTTAATCGAAATGACGGAAATGGCCAATTACCAAGCGGAAATATCCAATACATTTTTGGATTCCTTGATTGCATGGTACGAGGATTTGGATACCAATACGGATAACTTATTGGATTGGAAGCTTGAGGTCAGCAATAGAATAGGGGAAATGAATAACTGGCGGGATGAAATTGGTGTTGTTACAGCCGGTGTCCAACAGATAATCGATAACATTAACACCAGAGCAGCAGCCTTGCCTCCCATACCAGAACTGGGAGTTGACGGGATTCCGCCGGAATATAACATATCTACGATAACCCCTCCAACCGCGCCCCCCGTTGTCCCGGCCTTGACCATATCCGGATGGGAGCCACCAACAGTTGATACGACCCCGATAACAATTCCCCCTACACCCCCAACGGCTCCGTCACCACCCATTCCCACCGGTGACCCTATTATCGACGCTATAGCCATTGACCAATGGCATGATGCATTTGAACAATGGGAAACCGGCCTTTTGGCATGGCATGGCCAGGTAGGAAGTGCTGTCACCGCAGTCAATACCAGGTCACAAAGCATCCAAACAGCGGCAAACCAACTGAGTGCCAGGCAAACCCAACTTCAAACATACTACACCAGCATAGTTAATATCCGCCAGCCTCTTTACGACTCCTATAATCTGATAAACACATGGCATAGCCGCTTGCTAAACTTCCATACAGAAATAACCGCATGGAATACCCGGCTGCATTCCCATACAAATGACATGGCAACATGGCATGGCGCAATTAGTACATTCATCGTAAATGTACAGACAAGCCAACTACCGACAATTCCATCACATATAAACTGGGAACATATAGACCTCCCAGATGATATTTATCTGCCCATGCCAGGGATGTTTGACCGCTTGGAAATGATAGAGCTATTGGATTGGGGCGACAGCCTTGAATCACCGCCATCCTATGATGGTACGCAAATAGTCGACGCCTTCGCAGTAGAATTTCCACTCCAAGGCAATGCAATAGAGCCTATGTACCTAGAAAGGCCCCAGGGCTTTACCGATTATACAGTCCCGGAAATGGTACCATACCATGGGATGATTCTCGTGGACCAACCCTTAAGCCCGCTGGTAGGACCACCTCCAAGGCCTGATGACTTCTGGGCATCATTAGACTTTATGCATGGCCAGCTTTCCAGCTTCGATGTAGGCGCGTTTTTATCCGATGATATTCTGCGAATGGTAGACCAATCCTTGCTTGCCTATGAAATCTTCCTGCAATCCGTGCGTCAAGATATTTCATTCCTATTCCAGGATAATATATGGCTGATGGAAGATATTCACGGGGAATATGACCGCCATTTCTGGGAGTTAAGATGGGATGCCATCTCCGCAAATATGGCGGAACAGGCTACGCTACAAGCAGCAATAAACTACTTCTCTGTGGCAAGGGAAAACACCCATGCAGATACCCAAAGCCGCCTAGCCACCTTTGCGGTAATGATGCCAGAGACCCGCGGTGCCGGGGGTATAAATCAAGATGTGGTGGACTTTGCGGTAATGCCATTTGACTTTGTGCCACTTGCGCTAAGAGATGATGCTACTCTGGCCACCTCCTTTGAGGCATTGATAGCAAATCAGCCTATGGCAAATACATTCCATCGTTATCAGTTAATTGTCCTTGTTGCCTTGGCCGGTATGACTGTTGGAACGGCGATAAGCAGTTTTGTTTCTCATGTAAATAAGAAACGGCAAAATGAGGCCGAAGCTAAACTATACAATCCATGGCAAACCAAAACCGGTTTTTAGAAAAGGGCTGTCACGTTAAGCAAAGACACAGAATAAATATGCAAACCGCCGTCATTGCGAGCAAAGCGAAGCAATCCAAGAATGTCGAAACCCGCAAGTTTCCTGGATTGCTTCGTCGCTTCGCTCTTCAACGCTTTTATGTTGACGGAAAAGCGCATAATTATTCATGAAAATGCTTAACGTGACAGCCCCAACTCAAAAGATATATTGAGGGGCGGAGCCGCGACTCCGCTTTTCATACTTGGCTGGTTTTGCCTGTGCAGTGGCGATTCACGATTTCGAAAGACGTTCGTTATAGGAGAGGGATTACCATATGTCATCGATAGTCGTATTTGATAATATCCGTTGCCGGGAGTTTTCATCCACTACAAGCCAGGATGAGCTGCCAAACATCGACGAAAGTACAAAAGCTTTTCAAATATCAGCAGTAGAGGCGCATTTTTCCACCAAAGGTATTACCCCCATCCGTGTGGGTAGTTCCCCCAGGGACCATATTTCATTGCAAGATACAACAACTACATTCGCCATACATTCGAATACCATAGATGTTGCGGACTGCACCGACTTATATCTCAACGGCAAAAAAATCAATGCAGGCAACCACCCAATCCATCCTGGGGACAGCATTTGGGCCGGTACAACTAAGCTTACCCTGCGGGAGGACTATATTTCATGTATCGGGGAAAATTATTCTTCCAATTTAAACATATCTACCCATACCCCGGAAAAATACGACGAGTTCCCAATATATAAACGCTCCCCACGAATCATCAAGCGTGAGCCCACCGAGACCGTAGAAATCACCCCTCCAAAGGAAAAGGACGAGCCCAAAAAGGGCGAACTCCTAAAAACCATTCTCCCACCCCTTCTCATGGTCGGTGTAACAGTAAGCATGGGTATTCTCATGGGCCGGGGGCTCTTTATGCTGGCCAGTGCCGCCATGATGTCCGTTAGTATGGTGTTTTCCGTTACAACCTTTTTTGGCGACAAGAAAACCCGCAAGGAAAAGGAAGCCGAGCGGGTCAGCAACTACGATATCTATTTACTGGATAAACGAAAAAAACTCCATCAGTTAAACGAAGAGCAAAAAGATTCATTGCTCTATCATAATCTCTCTCCCAAGGAAATCGAAAAGGAAGTCATGTCATATTCCAGCCGCTTATATGAACGGGCCTCCAATGATAGCGACTTCCTGACCCTGTCTTTGGGCAATTCCACCGCACCCATAAGCTATAAACTTCAAGCCAAGTCCGATGAACCTGGGGAAACCACCAAGGACCCCTTGGTAGAGGAAATGCAGACACTTACAAGCTCCTATCAAGAAATAACAAACATGCCTACGGTTATTGACCTAAAGCAAGCCCATCTGGGCCTAGTCGGCGAAAAGGCATATATTCACCGGCAGTTGACCGCGATTTTGACCCAGATATGCTTTTTCCAAAGCTATCTTGATATCGAAATCGTACTACTGGTAGAAGAAGAACATTGGCCGAAATTCGAATGGGTGCGCTGGTATCCCCATTGCCGCATCAAAAGCATAAATATCACCGGGCTGGTATCTGCGGAAAACCAGCGGGATCAAGTACTGGGTAATATCGCCCAGGTTCTTAAGTTCCGAAAGCAAAAGCAGGATGAAGAAAAGAAGGACAGCCGCTTCTTACCCCATTATCTTTTCATCATCGATAATCCTAAGCTGATAATCAACCATAGCATAATGGAATACCTGCAAACCCCAGAGACATCCATGGGGTTTAGCATCATTTACACAACCCATATCCAGGCCAACTTGCCGGAAAATATCAAAACCGTATTTATGCTGGATGGAGGGGATAAGGGTACCCTGCTCATGAATGAAGGCAACCTGCTCAACCGTCCTGTTGCCCTGCCTGACATATCTATAAATCACGAGGCTATTGCCAGAAAACTAGCTCCGATAAAGCATAGCCAAGGGGTATCTACTCAGATACCGGAAAGCGTGACCTTCTTTGAGCTATACAATGTAAAACGTCCCGACGAAATCCCAATTTTGGACTTGTGGGAAAGAAACGCCTGCCATAAATCCCTGGCAGTCCCCCTTGGGCTCCGGGGCAAAGACGATATGGTTGCCCTTAATCTCCACGAAAAAGCCCATGGCCCTCACGGCCTGGTTGCCGGAACCACCGGCTCCGGTAAATCGGAAATAGTACAGTCATATATTCTCTCACTCGCCGCCAACTTTCACCCCCATGAAGTGGGCTTTCTGTTAATCGACTACAAAGGCGGAGGTATGGCCAATCTTTTTGCAAAGTTGCCCCATTTACTAGGGACGATTACAAACCTAGACGGTAGCGAAAGTATGCGAGCCCTTGCTTCTATTAAAAGCGAACTGGCCCGACGTCAACGGGTTTTTGGTGAGTTCGGCGTCAACAATATCAATCAATATACTAAGCTGTTCAAGGCAGGTGAGGCGAAACCCATAGATGAGGACTCCACCCAATCAGCCCAGCCAATGCCTCATCTTTTCATTATTTCAGATGAATTTGCCGAGCTCAAAAAAGAGCAGCCGGATTTTATGAGTGAGCTTGTAAGTGCCGCACGTATAGGGCGGAGCTTGGGTGTTCATCTAATTCTGGCAACCCAAAAGCCCTCCGGCGTTGTTGACGACCAAATTTGGAGTAACTCCAAGTTTAAGCTGGCTCTCAAGGTAGCCGATGAGTCAGACAGCAACGAAATACTCAAAACCCCAGATGCCGCCCGTATAACCCAACCGGGCCGGGCATATCTGCAAGTCGGCAATAACGAAATCTACGAGCTGTTTCAATCAGCCTGGAGCGGAGCACCCTTTAGCGAAGAAGTCGTGAAGCGAGGCTTTGACAGCCGTGTATACTTGGTCAACCGACTGGGGCAAGGGGAGCTGCTAAACGAGGATTTAAGCGAGGTAGATGCCGGTGAGGATGCAAAATCAACCCAATTGGATGTAATAGTCAGCCATATAGATTCACTCTATGCAAGTCTCCATACCGTGACGGTGGATAAACCATGGCTGCCGCCTCTGGCAGAAAAACTGGTAACCAACCACATAAAACGCAACGTGGATGTAGGTAGCTATACCACTCATAATCTATCCGTGCCCTTAGGCATGGTTGATATCCCAGAGCAGCAAGCACAGAAAGAGTACTTTCATAACTTCGTAGAAGACGGCAATCTGGCTGTTTTTGGTGCATCGGGGTTTGGTAAGTCCACATCTCTAATGAATGTAGCCTTAACTTTGGCATCAAACAACTCACCCCAGCTGCTACATTACTTTATCTTGGACTATGGTAACTCAGCATTGGCACAACTAAGAGAGTTGCCCCACACAGCAGACTACTTAACATTCGATGATGCGGAAAAACTGGACAAGTTGGTCAAGCTCTTTACAGAGGAACTAAAAAAGCGCAAATCCCTATTCGCCGGAGTAAGTGCCACCAATTTCAAGATGTACAACGAGTTGGCAGAGTCAAAACTCCCAGCAATCTTGGTAATAATCGACAACTATGATGTAATCAAGGAGCTTAATAACGAACTCGAAGAGTTCCTAGTAAAGCTAACCCGTGACGGTACCGGCATTGGTATCTATACCGCAATCACAGCATCAAGGTATGGGGCGGTGCGTTATTCTGTAATCAATAATTTCAAAAACAAGATAGCACAATTTATGTTCGATGCATCGGATGTTACCGCAGTTGTAGGCCGCAGTGCCTACAAACTGCCGGAAATCCGCGGCCGGGCATTGGTAAAAATGCAAGATGTACACATAGCCCAAATCTACTTACCTGCACCATATGAAAACGATGTGGAGTACACAAAGGAAATAGGCCAGATTATATCCGAAATTTCCAATCTAAACAGTGCGACCAAAGCCACAGGGGTACGAGTGGTTCCCGATGTTGTCACCTATGACGATTTGATACCCTTCCTGCAAGTTAAGGAAAAGCAGCTGATATTGGGTTTCGATATAGAAAGCACAGACCCTATGTATCTGGATTTAAGCATCTCGTGTCAGATGATAATTGGTGCCCCATCCACTGGCAAGACGAATATCCTAAAGTTGTTGGCCAAGCAGCTCTCAGGTACAACTATGTTTGTTGCAGACTCTAGGGCAGGGGACTTATATGAGCTCGAAGATTGGGATGGAATCACTTATATGAGCACAGAAAGCCAGTTGGATAATTTCTATGAGGTGCTAAACAGCGAAGTAGAAAACCGTCAGCAATCCCAACAATCATCCGGCCTGCGCCAAAGAGAATTCACCGCAGCTCAACCACCAGTGTTAGTCTTAATAGATGACGGCGACAACTTCGCCGAGCTATGCAAGGCAAAGACCCGAGAAATGGAAACCTTGGTTCCAAAGGCCATGGAGGTAGGTGTTTGTTTTGTTACCACAACTCTGCCAACCAAGATGCGGGGATACGATAATCTTACCAAGATGTTAAAAGACTCCCAAGGGGGATTAGTCCTCGGGAGCCCTGCTGACCAAAGCGTATTCCAGATTAATCTGCCCCGTGGATTTAAGCCTGTACCAGATATCGGGTTCTGGTATAAGCGGGGGGATATACGGCAGGTTAAGCTGCCCTTTGTGAATCGGGTGTAAGGTTCTAATTAGTGCTTTTTCTTCTAAAACGTAATACATTCCATGATAGTTTTGGAAGCACTGTCTCTAGCCTGCCATTATCAGACAGTGGCATGCTAATTGGTAATATCACATTTGGCCGTTCTATGGAATTAACGGCTTTGCCGTCGTTGTTTTGCATGACAATATGCTCGAACACTTCGTAGCCCTCGTAACCTTGTAGACTAAATCTCGTAAAGACATCTTCTTCCAAATCTTTGTTAACTGCAAAAATTGTAAGTTCGCTGTTTTCCTCATTTTCAACAGCTATAGTGTCAAGTATTGGTACATCTGTGTAGTCTTTACTGTCATACTTGCCGCACTGCGTCAGGGTTCTCAGTACTTTTCCGCGGCCATACTTTGACGCATGCAGAAATGGGTAGTAGATGCTTTGTTTATAGCTTCCGCCACCGTTTATGGTCATTATTGGTGCAATTACATTTACAAGCTGAGCCAGGCAGGCGATTTTTACTCGGTCAGCGTGGCGTAGCAGCGAAAGAATCATGCTTCCAAACAGGAGGGCATCCTCAAAGTTGTATATATCTTCGTTGAACGCAGGGGCGATGTCCCAGGTTCTCTTTCTCATATATGCTTCGTTGGCGGCGGCGGCGTGATACCAGATATTCCACTCATCAAATGATAGATTGATAGTTTTGTTTTTACGGTTTTTGCCTTTTATATAATCACATGTGGAAACCACAGTTTCGATGAAAGAATCCATTTCTACTGATTTGGCAAGGAAATTGGGCAGATTGTCTTCAATATTGTCGAAATAAATGTGAAGTGAAATATAATCGCAAACATCATATGCTTCCTCAAGAACAGTGGCTTCCCATTGTCCAAAAGTTTGCATCTTCATAGAAGAACTGCCACAGGCCACCAACTCAATCGATGGGTCAACCCATTTCATGAGCTTACCGGCCTCTAATGCTACGCGTCCATACTCTTCTGCCTTTTTATGCCCAATTTGCCAAGGGCCATCCATTTCGTTTCCAAGACACCAAAGTTTTATGTCGTGGGGATTTTTGTAACCATTCTTCCCACGCAAATCGCTCCAATATGAGCCAGAATGGCGATTGCAATATTCGACCAAATTGCGTGCTGCGTCCGGCCCTCTTGTTCCCAAGTTGACAGCCATCATTGCCTGTGTATCCGCTCGGCGGCACCATTCAGCAAACTCATCGGTACCTATCTCATTGGTTTCAGTTGCGAACCATGCAAGTTCTGATCGCTTGGGACGTTTTTCCTTTGGACCAATGCCGTCTTCCCAGTTATATCCTGATACAAAATTGCCACCGGGATACCTCACGATTGGGACGCCAAGCTCTTTAGTCATAGAAATTACATCTTTACGAAAGCCAAGATTATCTGCTTCCGGACATGTGGGATCATAAATGCCCCCATACACACAGCGGCCAATATGTTCCACAAAGGAACCATAAATCCGCTTATCGGTCTCCCCGATTGAAAAGTCACAATTCACTTTGACGCTCGCATTTTTCATAATATCACCCAATACATTATTGTTAATGGATTGATTTGCTTACGGATATTACGCCTTATGTTATCGTTAACCTGACTATACATATATCACTGTCATAGGTCCTTGTCAAAAATGAGTAGAGCGATAATTGACAATAAATTGGTGTATGATATACATAATTGCATTACATCCCCGGTGTGAATGACAGCATGGAGGTTATCTACTTTGGAGGCGGCTCCTCTATACTGCCTGCTGCCCATATTGTAAAATCAGCAGTGCTACCCCAATTTCCGCATCAATAAGCCCGGTTTTAATTTTAAGGTCGGTGTCTTGGCAATCTTCCATGGCACCGATTATTTTTTTTAGGGTAAAGCGTCTTCCCTGGCTTTGGGCCTCGTCTATTACGAAGCTTCTTTGTCCCAGAGCCTTGGCCATTTGGGGCTTTGGCATTCCTTTTGCTTCGGCGGTTTTGACCATTAGAATAATCCTAAACTGCCTGATTATCATAGAAAGAATCATAAGCGGCGATTCCTTCATTTGCAGCATGTTGTGATACATATTAATGGCCTGGCTCGTCTGTGCTTTACCCATTGCTCCTATTAGGTCGAAGACTCTGGTTTGTAAAGTTGGGAAGCATATTGCTTCGACATCTTGGGTAGTAACGTGCGGGCTTGGCCCTACATAGGCCGATAATTTTTCCGCTTCCTGGGCAAGGGTGGTCATATTATGGGCCCCGTAGCGCAGCAATAGATTTGCGGCGGTGGGTTCTATATTTTTTTCACGCTCTCGAAAAAGCCGTCCCAGCCATGTGGTGAGTGCCTGGGGTGATGGGGTTTCGCATTCAATTGCGCCTCCCATTTCCGCTACCCGTTTGTAGAGCTTCCCTCGCCGGTCAACCTCTGCTTCCATGAAAATCAAAACAGAGCTGTCCGGTACCTGAGGCAAATATGCTGCCATTGTTTCAGAGTCGGCCTTGCGACCCGACGCAAAGAGCTTTGAATACTGAACCCGCACCACACGATGCTCAGTAAGAAAAGGAAGGGTATCTGCCGCCATAATTATATTTTCCACAGAGGCATTCGAGTCAAAGTTATCTGCCTCGCCAAGAGCGGTAACCAAAGTATCTGCATAATGGCGCACAAGATACCGCTCTTCCCCGTAAAAGAGGTAGACCCCCTTGAAATCGCCTTGTTTGACGGAATCGTTGAACTCTTTCGGGTTCACAAATACCCCTCCACTTTATAGGTGTAAAAACACGCAAAATAAGATGTAAACACAAAAAATTACGATAAAAACCGCATAAAATGAACGACCGCTTTTTCCAAAATCATCAAAACTCAACGGGCTTGTTCAATCTCGCTGAGTCGTAAATCCCATTAACTATCCTTTGAACCCGCAGTCCCTCGCTCCCAGGTACCCGAGGCGCGGCTTTACCTGATAGATTATCATAGAAAACCTGTATCTGTCTGATATGGGAATATCCCCAGTAGTGCTTGCCAAACAGTTCATGAGGGTTTTCTTCATTGTTGATTGTTTTTGTCGGGCCATCATTATACGTAATTGTTGCAACATCCCCTGTTAGGGAAGCTCGTCCGTTTTCGCACACAATTTCAAGGCGCACCGGTGCGTCATATGGATGATAAGAATTGGCGTAATAGGATATGTTTACGTCACCGTAAACAATTCTGCCCTCCACTACATCTTCCACTTCGATAGAGGGAAGGGCTCGGTTGGCCATAAATCCAGTAATGGATGTGGGGTTACCCAAGGTATCGGAGACAATATAGTTCATCAAATCAAAGGTATGAATTGCTTGATTTATTAGTACGCCACCGCCGCCTTCGGTCCATGTGCCTCGCCATCTGGCCGCTTCGTAGTAAGCTTGGGTTCTGTGCCAGGTCACCTGTATCCAGCCGCCGGTTACACGGCCCAGCTCCCCTGAGTTGATTATGGCTTTGATGCCTTGGGTACTTGGGTTAAAGCGGTTTTGAAAGATAATTTCCAGCATGGCACCAGATTCTTTGGAGGCAGCTATCATTGATTCGGCATCTTTGACAGTTGTAGCCATGGGTTTTTCGCAGATTACATGAATGCCACGCCTAAGGGCCGCAATGGCAACAGGTGCGTGTAGGTAATGAGGCAGGCAAATATGCAGCACATCAAAGCCGCCATGGGCAAGCATTGATTCATAATCCGTAAAGAATAGACAATCCCGTTTTCTAAGCTCTGGGTTAATGTCGCACAAAGCCGTGATGGGTATGCCTATGGCATCCAGGGAGTTGATGTGTACACTCGACACTCCCCCAAGGCCTATTATTGCTGCTCTATTTTGGTTTTCGAGTGAGGGCTGCTGCGCAACCCTCACGCACTCCTTTAGTTGTATCTCACTCATTGGCTCACCACTCTTATACCACGCACAATATCCATGCCTGCAACCGCGCCGTCATATACGGCTTTGGCGATTTGTTTCATACCGGGGGTGCAGTCTCCTGCCGCCCAAAGGCCTGGAATGTTTGTACGCATATTTTCGTCTACAATAACTGTGTTATTTTCCGTGAGCGCGCCTAGCTTACGAGCCAAGGCGGTTGCTCCGGCGGTGCCTAGAGCTATGAAAATACCATCAAGAGGTAAATCTTCACCTTCATTTTTCAGTGATCCCCCCGTCAGTTTATTTTCCCCAAGAATCTTCTGAATCTTCTCTTTGCGGATAATGACTTCCGGTGGAAAGGCGACATCCGGTTCCTGTCCGTTGGTCAGTAGATGCAAGGATTTGACCATGGGTAATAATTCATTAGCTTCACTTAGGGCATATTGGCTATGGCCCAGCACCGCCACATCTTTGTTCCGATAAAAAAAAGCATCACAAACGGCACAGTGGCTTACGCCCTTGCCTTCAAGGTCAGCAAGTCCGGAGATATTGGGTGTTTGGCGATTAGCTCCCGTTGCAAGCAAAAGTGCTTTGGAGGAGTAAGTTTTTTCTGTAGTTTCCACATTGAAGTGCAAATCATTGCCATTGGGTTGGACGCTTATCTTTACGACTTCCCCAGCCACAACCTCAGCACCCACATCCGTTGCTTGAGCTAGTCCCTGCGCTATCAGTTCAACGCCGGTTATCCCCGGATTGCCATAGAAATTATCGACCCGTTCAGCCTTAGTAAGTGCCCCGGAGTCTTTGTGTATTATCGTAGTTTTAAGGCCGGCTCTGGTGGTATACAGTGCCGCCGATACCCCGGCGGGGCCACCGCCTATGATTAGTACATCTGTCATGATTTAATCAAGAACCCCAGGCAGTTGCCCGTTTACCATGGGTGCCGGCTGCTTGGGAGAAGAAGTGATTTCTACATGCTTGCCAGTTTCAGCACTCTTTATGATACTGGTCATAATTTCAAGGACATGGAAAGTCAAATCTACATCGGCACGGGCTTTGCGGCCTGTTTGGATGGCTTTTGCCATATCGGCAAGGCCTAGGCCGCGGCTGTTTTGTGGATAGTCAAAGACCAACGGGAACTCCATAAACTCCTGGCTCTCGGGCCTATATAGCTTTACAGGGCCTTCAAAGGTATTTGGGTCAGGAATTGAAAGGGTGCCCTCTGTACCATAGACCTCCAGCTTGGGCAGCTGATGGGCATGAGTATCGAAGGAATAAATCATGGTGCCGATTGCGCCGTTTTCAAACTCCAATTGGGCACCGATATGGGTGTGAACTTCTACATCTACGATTGTTCCGTAGTGGGGCTCGCTGGTGATACGGCGGGTGGGGAAAGTCTTTTTGGCCATTCCGCTTACCTGCTTTACCGGGCCGATAAGATTGACCAATGCCGTGATGTAGTAGGGCCCCATATCCAAAAGTGGGCCACCACCGAATTGATAATAAAAGGCAGGATCCGGATGCCATGATTCATGGCCGCGGCATGAGAAAAAGGCTGTTGCGGCAATGGGCTTTCCTATATATCCGTCGTCCACCAGTTTACGACAGGTTTGTATTCCTGCCCCAAGGAAGGTATCCGGTGCCCCTCCTATAAATAGGCCTTTGGCCGCGGCGGCATCCCGGATTTTGATACCTTCATCCAATGTGGCACCTAAAGGCTTTTCTGCATACACATGCTTGCCTGCGGCAATAGCAGCCATGGATACTTCGTAATGCTCATACGGGCGGGTTAGGTTGAGGATAATATCCACGGTTGGGTCTGCGAACATTTCATGCATATCTTTGTATTTACGAGACAAATTATATGTCTTGATGGCATCCTCAGCCCGCTCATCAATTAAATCGCAGACTCCGGCAATTTCGATTTCCGTAAATACCTGGGTCAGGTTGTGAAAATAGATGCCGCTGATTGCGCCGCAGCCGACTACTCCTATACGTGGTTTTTTCATAATTGTCCTCCTCGAGTTTTTCTATATTATCATCTAATAGGAAATTTTCGTCAAACATAAATCCAAACGTTTGACATGCCATATATGGCTGTCGCATAATGCGGATATGAATATTCTAATTAAAAATGGACGTGTACTAGACTCGGCAAACGGACTTGATGAAGTCAAGGATATTTTCGTCGAAAACGGCATAGTAAAGGAAGCCGGGAATCCTCAAATGACTATTGATGCTGCCGGGTTATGGGTAGTCCCTGGCTTAATTGACATGCACGTGCATCTCCGGGACCCAGGCTGGCCTGAAAAAGAAACCATAACCTCTGGCGTTGCTGCCGCCGTAGCCGGAGGGTTTACAACCATCTGCCCGATGGCCAATACAAATCCGGTTACGGACAGCGTAGACGTTGTGGAATATATTCTTTCCCAGTCAAAAAATGTAGTACCCATCGGCAGTATCACAAAGGGCTTGGAAGGGAAGGAGCTTAGTCCCTTCGCGGCAATGAAAGCCGCGGGTATACGCGCAATAAGCGACGACGGTAAATCTGTTGAAGACTCTGCACTACTAAAAGTCGCCATGGAGCAGGCCGCCGCCCTTAGGTTGCCGGTACTGTCCCATTGCGATGATAGATACGAAGCAGACAATATATTACGGGATATAAATCTTGCCAAAGAAACAGGGGTGCGGCTCCATATTTGTCATATAAGTACTGCTGAAGGTGCTGCTCATGTCCGTGCCGCGCAAAAAGAAGGCCTGCCTGTTACGGCGGAGGTCTGCCCCCATCACTTTACCTTAACTTCATCTGATATACGAGATGCGAACTATAAAATGTCCCCACCTCTTCGCAGTCAAAAAGATATCGAAGCCATCAAGGAAGCCTTGGCGGACGGCACCATCAGCGTAATCGCAACAGACCATGCTCCACACCATGAAAATGATAAAAATGTCCCCTACGAAGAGGCCGCCAATGGAATAATAGGCTTGGAAACTGCCGTGCCTCTATGTATCACAGAATTAAACCTAACGCCCTTAGAGCTCATCGCAAAACTTACAATCAATCCGGCTCGAATTTTGGGTTTGGATAAAGGGACTCTTTCCACCGGAAAAATCGCCGATATTACAATCATTGACCCTAATCATGAGTACATCATCGACAAAGAAACCTTTCGCTCAAAAAGCCGAAACACACCATTTCACAGGCGTAAAGTACGTGGGATGGTCAAATACACAATACTTGAAGGGAGAGTAGTATATGATTATCGACAAGCTGATTAATAAAATCCAAGAACTGCAAGCTCCAATTGTAGTGGGTCTAGACCCCCGCCTAAGCCAAATTCCCAGTCATGTTAAGGACCCAATCTATGCCGAGCAGGGAAAAACTCCGGCAGCAGCGGCAGGGGCAATCTTTGCATTTAATCTTTCAATAATAAACAGCATCTGCGACATAGTCCCGGCAGTTAAACCCCAAATCGCTATGTATGAACAGTTTGGCCCAGAGGGTATTGCCTGTTATCGTGAAACTGTGGCCTATGCAAAATCCAAAGGCCTAATAGTCATTGGTGATATAAAGCGTGGGGATATTGCATCCACGGCGGAGGCCTACTCCGACGCTCATCTCGGGAAAACCGATGTAGAAGGGGAGGATATGCCTATCTTTGATACGGATTTTATTACCGTCAACCCATACCTGGGCTTTGACTCAATAGACCCGTATCTGACGGATTGTGAGATATATGACAAAGGCTTGTTTGTGCTGGTCAAGACCTCCAACCCCACAAGCAGCCAAATCCAAGACCTTAAAACCGCCGATGGTCGGCCTGTTTATGCACATGTAGGAGAATTGGTGGACCACTGGGGTAGGGGACTTATAGGAAAACACGGATTCAGTAGCATTGGAGCAGTAGTAGGCGCAACCCATCCGGCCCAGGGGCAGGAGCTTAGGGAGCTGTTGCCACAGACATTCTTCCTTGTACCTGGATATGGTGCCCAGGGAGGTAAAGCCAAAGACCTTGTCGGGATGCTTAACAAGGATGGCCTTGGGATAATAGTAAACAATTCCCGTGGGATAACCGGTGCGTATCAAACTCAGAAATACAGAGCCGATAAAAAAGACTTCGCCGAGGCGGCGCGAGAAGCGGCTTTGGATATGAAGGCAGACTTGGAGGCGCATCTATGAACCCAAAGCATTATGAAACCGCAAAAGTGATTTCCAACAGCCATGCATATGGCGTCTACTCCATGAAATTAGAAGCCCCCCAAGTTGCCGCCGATTCAAAACCGGGGCAGTTTGTGATGGTTTACCTAGGGAGTGATAAGCATCTTCTTCCCAGGCCTATAAGTCTTTATGATGTGGACAAGGCTGCCGGTACTATCACATTGGATTATATAGTGCCGGGAGCCGGTACAAAAATCATAAGTGAGTGGCCGGTTGGCCATAATTTGCAAATACTTGGCCCTTTGGGCAATGGGTTTGACCTCGAAAATCTGGGAGAGAGAGTCGCTTTAGTAGGCGGTGGAATCGGCATTGCGCCCCTATATTTCCTGGCAAAGGAGCTTAATGGGCTAGGCATAAAAACGGATGTATATCTGGGCTTTAGACAAGAGATTCCAAGGCATATAAGCTGCTTTGAAACATTGGCCCAAAACATCAAAGTTGCCACAGAGGATGGTAGGGGAGGAAATAGGGGCTATATCACAGATTTTCTGCCAAGAAATCCGACTTATGATACCATCCTATCTTGCGGCCCGATTCCTATGTTAAAAGCCCTGGCCCGATATGCTCATTCTCATAATATCCCCTGTCAAGTGTCAGTTGAAGAACGTATGGCATGCGGTTTAGGGGCTTGTAAGGGTTGTGTTGTTAAAACCCTAGTGGGCTACCAATTATGCTGTCAAAACGGTCCGGTATTCAAATCAGATGAAATCTTTTTGCCTACGGCAAAAACCGCAACTCAAAAACTACATTGAGCGGCGGAGCCGCGACTCCGCTTTTCATACTTGGCTGGTGACGAATACGCCTGTAATGGGCTGTTAGGAGGTAATATGGAATGAATAGAAATCTTAGTGTAAACCTGGCTGGCGTAAATCTAAAAAATCCCATAGCAACAGCGTCAGGCACCTTCGGAAGCGGCCGGGAGTACAGCCAATTTGTTGACCTTAATCACCTGGGAGCCGTAACGGTCAAGGGGATATCCCATGAGCCATGGGAGGGCAACCCGCCTCACCGCATTGCAGAAACCCATGGTGGAATGCTTAACGCCATTGGACTTCAAAATCCCGGTGCCAAGGATTTTATCGCATATGAGCTGCCCTTCCTTAGGCAGTTTGACACAAAAATAATCGTAAACCTATGTGGCCGAGATATAGATGACTACATCGCCGTCACCGAGGATTTTGCCGATACCAAGATTGATATTTTTGAGCTGAACATTTCCTGTCCCAATGTGAAAACTGGCCTATCCATGGGCACAGACTCAAAAGCCGCAGAAGCCGTGACCAAGGCAGTAGTAGCCAGAGCCAATGCCCCGGTAATTGTCAAGCTCAGCCCCAATGTCACCGATATTGTGTCTATTGCCAAGGCTTGCGAAGCGGGAGGTGCCGCCGGGATTTCCCTAATCAATTCCGTTTTGGGCATGAAGATTGATATTCGTAAAAAAATGCCCCTATTGGGCAACACAATGGGAGGCCTAAGCGGCCCGGCAATCAAGCCAATCGCACTGCGTATGGTATATCAGGTAGCAAGAAACGTCGACCTGCCTATTCTGGGTATGGGTGGAATCATGAATTGGGAAGACGCAATTGAATTTATTATGGCAGGAGCAACAGCTGTTGCAGTAGGCATGGCCAATTTCACCAACCCATGTGTTACAATGGATATATTGGAAGGAATAGAAAACTACATGGAACAGGAAGGTATCACTGATATAAACCAACTAAGGGGGATTGCGTGGTGAACAAAGTAGAACAAATTTTACATGAAACAGGTGCACTTTTGACCGGACATTTTCAATTAACATCAGGACGACATGGTGCACAGTACATGCAATGCGCAAAGGTGCTGCAATACCCGGAGCATACTGCATATATTGCGAAAATCCTGGCTGACGAGTTTGCTGGGGAGGATGTCGACATTGTGCTGGCCCCGGCTATAGGAGGTATTGTGTTTGGCTATGAGCTGGCCCGAGCCTTGGGTGCAAAAAGTATATTCGCAGAGAGAGAAGACGGTAAAATGACTCTACGCCGAGGTTTCGAAATTCCCAAGGGTGCAAAAGTGGTAATTGCGGAAGATGTAGTAACCACCGGCGGCAGTACAAAAGAGGTAATGGCCATAGCCCAAGAGCATGGTGCCAATATTCTGGGAACATGTGTAATGGTAGACCGTAGCGGCGGCAAGCTAGATTTTGGTGTGAAATTTGCGGCAGCATATTCCACGGCTATTGAATCCTACATGCCGGAGGACTGCCCTTTATGCCAAGACGGCGTACCAGTAGTAAAGCCCGGCAGCAGAAAGTAAGGGGTGTTTTATGGAAACTATAACGTTGATTTTTACAGTAAGCACATACGCCATTTGCGGCATTGCATTATTACTTTGGATTATTGCTGCCCGAAAAGCCAGAATTCCCGTCAAAAAGAAACTTGGCAGAGTACGTCGAGTTGCGGCCAAAGGAGGCACTCTCGACGAGTTTCTTGAAAAGCATGGCAAGACCTTGCATATTACCGCCTTTTGTATAATTGCCGTATTAGCGGTGGTTGTACGATTGTGGCAACTTGGGGCTGTCCCCTGGGGGCTTAATCAGGACGAAGCATCCATTGGGTATGATTCCTTTGCCATCGGGCTTACGGGTTATTGTCGCAATGGATTCCGTTTCCCTATCTATCCTATTGGGTTTGGCAATGGCCATGGGCCTTTGTATACCTATCTTTCCATCCCGGCGATGCGTTTATTGGGTCCTTCAATTTTTTCTGTTCGGATTACCAATGCTTTGATTTCCTGCGCGGCTGTCTTTGTATCTTATTTTCTTATTTTGCGTCTCACGGGGAGCCGTATTGCTGCACTTCTGGGCTTCTTTTTTATGGCAACGGCTCCGACGCTTATAATTACCGCCCGCTGGGCTTTGGACGGCAGTCCGCCTCCTGCGCTATTTATCATTGCCCTGTATTTCTTTGTGCGCTCTATAGATTCTCAAAAGACCTTAAGCTATGCTCTGTCAGCAGCGTTTTTCGCTGTGATTTGTTACGCATATGGGCCGGTGGCTGTGGTTGTGCCCGTTTTCTTATTTTTCAGCTGCATTTATCTTTTATATCACAAGAAAATCAAGGTAACCCAGCTGCTTATTAGTGCAGCTGCATTTTTGGTGGTAATTGCGCCAGTGGCATGGTTTATGGCCCTTAATGTCTTTGATATAGCCCCTGATTTTTCTCGGGGAATTTTTATGACATACCAACGATTTACCGGCAATCGTGCTGATACTATTTTCTTGGATGGCTTCTCGCCGAGGAATTTTATCACAGGTCTTGAAAGGATGGTTTTCCAGCCTGATGATTTGGTATGGAACACTGTCAGAGGTTTTGGTACAACATTTTTGTTCACGGCTCCCCTTATAATGATGGGGATTTTGCTGCTTTTTTTCCGTGTCAAGATAAAGAAATTTAGCCCACTCTTTTTCGTCGCGGCATATTTTATTGCCAGCTTTGTAATGGCTGGGTTACTTGACCAAAATATCAATAGGATTAGCGTGGTATATCCAGCTGTTTTACTACTGATAATCCTTGCTGTATATGAAATCGGTAAGCAGATACGGTATTTGGCAATGGTACTGATATTATTTGTGCTGGTTTCCTTTGCTGGATTTGCAGGGACATATTTTGGCGAAAGCTATCGGCGGGATTTTGGCAGTGCGTTTTTCTATTCCTTTGGGGATGCGGTAGAGCTTGCGATGGAAAAAACCGACGATACGATTTTCGTAACCCGGCGCAATACAAATATGCCAGGGATACTGACCCTGTTTTATTCTGAGCTCCCGCCTCAAGATTATTTTAATACAGTGATATATCTTAATCCTTATGATGAATTCCGCTGGGAAGCCAGTTTTGACCGATTTGTTTTCGGAACCCCTCATTTCCATGACCCAAATGGGGTTTTTGTGATATGCAATTCAGAAGCGCACGATTTTGACCCGGCGGTGTTTTCCCGGCGGGAGTTTATGTTCTATTCAGTAGTATATCCGAGGGAGCTAACCCATGAATAAAAAAATCGCTGTACTGGTACCATGTTATAATGAAGCTTTGACAATAGGCAAAGTGGTGGCGGATTATAAGGCCCTATTGCCTGAGGCAGAAATATATGTATTCGACAATAACTCCACAGATGGCAGCGGTAAGATTGCCCGGGAAATGGGTGCAATAGTTCACCCCGTGTACCGTCAGGGCAAAGGCTATGTAATAGCCGAAATGTTCCGAGATATAGAGGCGGATGCTTATCTGATGATGGATGGTGATGACACCTATGACCCCAAGGATACGGCGGCATTACTAGCTCCTGTGTTGGAAGGCCGGGCGGATATGGTAATCGGCGATCGTCTCTCCAGCACATATTTTACTGAGAATAAACGCCCCTTTCACAATAGCGGCAATCGACTGGTACGGTTTTTAGTAAATACACTGTTTAAGAGCAAAATCAGGGACATCATGACCGGGGCTAGGGCATTTAGTCGCCGATTTGTACGGAGTTTTCCTGTCTTATCCTCAGGTTTTGAAATAGAAACAGAAATGACCATCCATGCCTTGGATAAAAAATTGATGGTGGCAGAAACTCCCGTAGGATACAAAGATCGCCCGGCCGGTAGTGTGTCCAAGCTAAACACATTCCGGGATGGATTTCGGGTGCTTAGGACAATTTTTACACTATTCAAAGATTATAGGCCAATGAGCTTTTTTGGCCTTACAGCAGGGGTTTTATTCCTTGTGGCTCTTGGCTTGTTTATCCCAGTATTGGTGCAGTTTATAGGAACAGGGATGGTGGCGCGGTTTCCTACTCTTATTGTTTCCGTCGGGCTGTTGGTAGCCTCTTTGGTGTTTTTTGCTGTGGGCTGTATCTTGGATACGATAAAGAAGTATAATGACCGGACTCATATGATGCTTACGGATATACTGATGCGGGAGTAGGGAATAATGAGAGTTAGGCATGGAACAGTGCAATAGATGCGCAGGCGTTGTAAATTTGCTGCACTATGGATATACTCTAAATATCATTATTTATGTATGTTTAAGGGGGCTATAATATGGAAAACACCCTAAAACGAGCTGAATCATTGGTTGAAATTTATAACATGTTCATGCCTAAACATTTAACGAGAGACCAGCTTGGTTTTTATCATAAAACCGCAGCAGTTCGAGATGGTGCACATTATGAATTTTATCTTGACTTGTATAAATCAATACAAACAAACAACTCCTTTGCAAAGTTGCTTGTAGTTGGTCATTTGGGATGTGGAAAATCTACCGAGCTACAAATGTTGCGGGCAATGATGTCAAATGACAATCTTGCTGATGTCTATATTAATGCTTCAGATGATTTAGATTTATTTGGTTTAACCTACATCGACTTGCTAGTCCTGTTAGTCGAGAAAATAGTGGAATATGCAAAAGAAAATAATTTAAGTGTGGATAGGCACATACTTGCTTCTTTTGAGGAGGTATTAAAAACAAAGATAACCAGTAGCTATTGGGAAGCAGACGGAGGTGTCAGTGTTGAGGCAAGCGCGTCGGCTAAAGTATCTGTTCCATTTTTCCTTGAAATTGTATCAAAGATTAAAACCACGTTAAAAATTGCATCCGGAGCAAAGGAAGTATTGCGTAAAGAGTACGAGCCAAAAGCAAGAGATATAATAGCAGCAATCAATGCGCTAATAGTTGATTTAAGTGCTCAGTCCGCTAGGAAATTTGTTGTCATTATTGATGGGTTAGAAAGAGGCAGACAGGAAGCAGTAAACACGTTGTTTACAAAAGACATTGCCTTCCTCTCTGATATTAAGACTCATCTGATTTTGGGTTGTCCGATATCGACATATCGTTCTATAGATGTAAAAACAATAAAATCGTATTTTTTAGCACCGGTTACTATCCCTATGATTAAAACGCATAATAAAGACAGGACTCCATATAGTGACGGTATTAAGACAATCGAGTCCTTATTATTAAAGCGGGTGGATGCTACTTTCTTTGAGGATGATGTATTAACAACTATCATTACAAAGGCTGGCGGCAATCTAAGGGATACATTTTACTTAGTGAGCCAGTGTGCATTCGAAGCATATATGAGAGAAAGAACCACCGTTGACATGGACTCCGTGAATTTTACATTACGTAAATTTACATTTGACACATTTATGAGTGTACCATCTACATCTTATGCTCGCGCAAAGAAAATCTATGAAGGCGACCACACTGTAACACAAGAAAAAGAGTTGGAAGATTTACTTTATACTGGTGCAGCTCTTGAATACAACGGCGAACGGTGGGTTGACCTTGCCCCGCTTGTAAGAGAGTATGTTGACAAAAACCCGGGGATATTGGGATGAAGCCAATCCCCTATGACCAAATGGAGCTAGAGCGTCTATGTACAAGAATACAGACCCAATACAACAGTGCTTTTTTTTGCGTGACAATTGACAACATCCTACTTCATCGCACTATTATCGAGGCAGTACTTAAGCATTTCCCTGAGGGCGATATGCAGGTAATTGATTTTCAGCAGATGCATGGCACAAGGTACTCTTCTGAACTGATTGAGTCTCTAATAGAAAAAGGCACAAGATATGTAGTATTACCTCATTTCCATTTAGCCAACGATAATGCAATGGGCACAGCATTTTTCCATGCTCTTAATATGAGCCGGGATGTGTTGGCTGATATGCCTGTAGTCTTTGTATTTATTGTTCCAATGTATTTTCGTGTACAGCTTGCCCGTTATGCCCCGGACTTTCATTCGTTTTTTCAGTATTATGCAAGGTTTGATACGGAACGGAAAGAGGATGAAATCCCGCAAAGAGATACAGTAGAGCCGTATAGTGAGGTCAATAAACACCTGCTGGATTATTATTATGAGCGATTGGGTGGGATATTAGATACACAGAGTAAGGAGTATTTTGAAACTCTCGTAGAAATTTTAGTCCTTAATGCCTCAGTACGAACTCTGGAGCATAGGGAGCATGGAAGATTTTATATGGATTTTTGTAAGCTACTACCAATGTATGAAGATGATGCCAATATCGCAATAGCTGATATTGCAATGATATTCGAAAGTCAAGGGGATTATCCTAAGGCATTGGAGTGGTATTTCAAAGCCTTGGCAATTTACGAAAAAAGTCTGGGAACAGAGCATCTCAGTATCGCCATCACTTACAATAACATAGCACTTGTTTATAAAAATCAAGGGGATTATCCAAAAGCCCTAGAATGGTATTTCAAAGCCTTGGCAATTAAAGAAAAAAACCTGGGAACAGAGCATCCCAACACTGCCGCCACTTACAATAACATAGCTGGTGTTTATATGGACCAAGGGGATTATCCAAAAGCCCTAGAGTGGTATTTCAAAGCCTTGGCAATTAAAGAAAAGACCCTGGGAGCAGAGCATCCTAGCACTGCTGCTACTTACAATAACATAGCTAGTGTTTATAAGAATCAAGGGAATTATCCAATAGCTCTTGAATGGTATTTCAAAGCTTTGGTAATTTGCGAAAAAACCCTGGGAACAGAACATCCTAACACCGCCACCACAAACAATAACATAGCACTTGTTTATGCCGACCAAGGGGATTATCCAAAAGCCCTAAGCCTGTTGCTCAAGTGCTATACTATTGAACTCAAAATATTTGGGGAAACAAACCCTCACACTCTAAATACTAAATCTAACCTTGAGAGTATCTACAACGATGCAACCCTCCCTCAACCCTTCGAAGTATGGTTTGCGGAAAATTTTTCAAACAGATAAACCCCAGTATATAGAATTGCCCGTTAATGTAAGCTGACCATCTAGTTTACTCATAAACCCTTGTTGAGCCCCCTTCCAAAGGAAGGGGGAAATGTCGCGAAGCGACGAGGGGGTTGTGTTTGCAGGCCGCAATCATTGGCTTTTGCGATTGCACTACGCAAGCTGCCCCTCCCCGCTGCTAATGCGGCTGAGGCTGTCTCGTTAGGCATTTTCATGAATAATTATGCGCTTTTCCGTCAACATAAAAGCGTTGAGGAGCGTAGCGACGAAGCAAGCCAGGAAACTTGCGGGTTTCGACATTCTTGGATTGCTTCGCTTTGCTCGCAATGACGGCGGTTTGCATATTTATTCAGTGTCTTTGCTTAACGTGACAGCCCCCTGGAGTACGTTTGTGGCATTACGAGGTAATTGGATGGTCAGACAATATAATTGCAATAGCCCGTCGTTCCTAAACAGCTTAGGAAGGCGGGTTATTTTTATATAAAAACTCAAATAAATAACCTTCGAATGAGCATGTCCAAGTGCGAACTTAAACTTCAAAAGAGCGCAAAATTCTGCGTTGAAGCTTCGCAGAACTTTTGCGCTAATATGTAATTTAAGTTCGTACCACCAAAATGCTACAGTATAGTTGTGAAAATACACCTATGTTCCGTAGTTTTTGCAAACGATTTATGTTTAATCCATGTACAGAATGAAAGTAGAGGAATATGATGCTGTGCAAGATACATAATACTCTCAGAGGAGAGCTGTTTATGGTTATGATGAAGGGACGCCGCGCTGTCAGCGGCAATTGGAAAAGTTATTGGGTCCGGCATTGGGCCCTTTATGCTATGTTACTTTTGCCTATCGCATTTTTTGTCATTTTTAGTTATTGGCCCATGATTAATCTTTTGATTGCTTTCATGACCAACAATATCATTATCCCTGTCACACAGAATACATCGGACCGCTGGGTAGGGCTTGCTAACTTTAGATGGGCATTTGAAAACCCACTGTTTTTACAGGCGGTACGCAACACGGTGATGTTCAGTTTTCTTGATTTGGCTTTGGGTTTCCCGATGCCGATAATTCTTGCGCTTCTACTCAACGAACTTAAGTTTAAGAAATTTAAGCGTATCACCCAAACCATATCATATATGCCATTCTTTCTTTCCTGGATAATTGTCGGCGGTTTGATGTTCAGGCTTTTTAGAACTCAAGAGGGTGCTGTCAATCTTATGCTTATGCGCTTTGGTCTTGATCCCATTCCCTTTCTCACCAGCCAAAGGCATTGGATTTTCACAAATGTCTTTACCGCGATATGGCGGGCACTTGGGTGGAATACCATTATCTATTTAGCTGCGATAACAGCGGTTAATCCCGAGCTTTACGAAGCGGCGGAAATGGACGGCGCAAAACGCTTTAGGAAAATGTGGCATGTTACCTTGCCGGGCATCAGGCCCGTTATTGTGACCCTATTGATTCTTACCCTTGGGGGCATAATGGGCGCAGACATGGCTCGATTCATTTCTACGGATAATATGCTAGTCAGAGATGTATCTACAGTGCTGCCGGTATTCATATTCCGTTGGGGGCTGGAGGGTGCTCAGTTCCATAGGGCTGCAGCCGTCGGTCTTATCGCTTCGATTATCAACTTAATCATATTATTCTCTGCCAACTTTACATCTCGTAAAATCACCGGCAGCGGTCTTTGGTAGAGGAGGATAAGAAAATGGCAGCTAAGTCAAATTTTTCGGTTAGAAGAAGCACAGGCAGATTAAAACGGGCTACCATTGGTGATTGGGTAATTGTATTTCTTATGTTGTTGTTAATAGCCGCTTGCATACTCCCGGTCATGACGGTTTTGGCCACATCACTTAGCCATCATACTGCCGTTATGCGCAGGGAAGTAACCTTCCTACCAGTGGGCCTTCAATTTGATGCCTACAGAGATGTAATAAACGACAGCCGTTTTATGTGGTCATTGGCTTGGACCGGGATAATTACCGGTATCGCAATTGTGGTCAACTTAGCTATGACCATACTCTGCGCCTATCCTTTGACCTACGAATCCTTAAAGGGGCGTAAAGTCTTAACTGTACTGATTATTTTTACTATGTACTTCGGTGCCGGACTTATTCCCACGTTTATATTATTTAGAACATTAAGGCTTTTGGATAACCCGGCGGTACTTATTTTACCGGTATGATAAGCGTATTTTTTATGATAATAATGCGCAATTTCTTTACTGGCATACCCGATAGCTTGAAAGAATCGGCGGAAATCGACGGAGCCGGGCCTCTGTATTGCTTAATAAAGATATACCTGCCCTTATCTACACCGGTGCTTGCAACCATCGGTCTGTTCTATGCAGTAGGACGCTGGAACGGTTTTATGGACGCGCTTTTTTTCCTGCCCGCCGCAAGGGATTATCATCCTATTCAATTATTGCTTTACAATATTTTGCAAGGCCTTACCCAAGTGGACACCCTTGATCCAGGGGATGCAGCAGTCCCTGGTATGGGGCAGGTAACGGAAAATGCCGCAATTGTCATAGCGATGGTACCCATATTATGTGTGTATCCCTTTGCTCAAAAGTATTTTGTTCAAGGTGCTACTCTTGGTGCGGTTAAAGGCTAGCCGTACAAGATGCCATATAAAGCATTTAATTTAAGGAGGAAGATTTATGAAAAGAGTTTTAACTGTATTTTTGCTGGTTGCCGCTCTTGCCGCGCTGTTTTTCTTTGTTGGTTGCAGTGGCGAAGAAGCAACTGAACCGCCACCGCCACCAGATGTTGCAACCCCCGAACCCCCACCGGTAATTGCAGAAGCAGGCGAAGAAGCTGAAGCAGAGGTAGAAGCCGGTGACCCGCGTCTTGTAGAACACGGATTGGATGAAAACCTATGTTTCCATGAAACAGTAAACCTGTCAGTAGCGATTTGGGATCGCTCACATGAACGTATGCCTGATATGGCTGACAATGGTTGGACCGACTGGATTAGGGAAAATGTTATGGAGCAGCACAATATTAACCCAGAATTCGTAGTAGTTCCCCGTTGGGACGAAACTCCGTTTATGACCACCTTAATTGGTGCCGGTAGTGCGCCTGATGTATCATTTGCTTTTGGTGGTATGGCATTGGTTAATACCTTTGCAGGGATGGGTGCTCTTCAGGATTTGGCACCCCTTCTAGCTCAGTATAATGACTGGCTGCCTAATATGTACGGCTTCCTTGGTGCCAATGTATATTGGAATACCGATCCGACAAGCGGTGAACTCTTTGCATTGGCCAGCCGCCGTACGGAGATTATGCGTCAAAGTACATTTATTCGTGAGGACTGGCTTAATGCATTAGATATTGCTCCACCAACATCACTGCAAGAGTTTGAAGATGCTCTTAAGGCATTCAGGGATAATGCAGAGCTGCTCCTTGGCGACGATGCCAACATGATGATTCCTATGATGATGGACGGCGATGTGGGCTGGGCATTCGGTACAATTATCGAGTCCATGATTCCCGATAATATCACCGAGCGGGAATGGTTTAGATATGATTTTGATGTAAGACGCATTATGCATCCTACTACTAAGGAAGCTATCCGCATAGCCAATAGATGGTTCCACGAAGGCCTTCTTTTCCAAGAGTTTGGATATGGTGATATCGGTGATATTATTGCTGACTATGTCCGTCTTGGTTTTGTAGGTGCACAGATTGCAAACTGGGATATGCCATATCGTGCAGGTGTGGATCAACAAATCACCACTATGCGTGAGCATTGGGGCCCCGAAGCTAACTTTATAGCTGTTACGCCATTCCCCAATGATGCAGGTAATAATGTAATGTTTGCGTTCTCTCCTGCAGACCGTGGTATTTTCCTGCCACATACCAACACCAACCAGGTTGCTTCTTTGCTTTACATTGACTTTATGTCAAGACAGAGCACCAGAGACTTCCTTGCATTCGGTATCGAAGGTCAACACCATGCAATAGAGGCTAACGGTGCAATCAGGTTACTACCGTCTGACGAGCAGCCTGACAACATGGTATTTGCTGCAACCAATAACTTTGATATTAACTTTGTTGCCAATGGCTTCTGCACAGGTGACGAGGAGCTTACAGTTAACACCTTGGCACTGGCATATGCCGGTATTGACCCTGCGGACATAATGGCGACCCGCACAATGGCCTTAAATGCTGCAAGAGTATGGCGCACAGTGCACACCCGCCCAATCGATGCTCAAGAAGGTATGACCACACCTCTTAATGAGTTCAGGGATCAAATCTTTGTAAACACAGTTATTGCTGCCCCGGACGAGTTTGACGCTATATGGGATACCATGATTGCACAATATATGGCGATGGGCGGTCAGGCCATTATCAATGAGCGCGACCAAGCGTGGGTTGAGCAGTTTGGTGATGTAGACTTTATGCCTGGTTGGGAAGGTTGGTAAGGCTAGATTAAGACCTTAGGGCTTCGCCCAAACCCTACAAGCTTTTTGTAAAAGTTTGTCAAAACTGATAAGAAGCCCGCGTTAGCGGGCTTCTTTTGGGTCATAAATGATATAATCATACGTATGACAAATAACGAAAGGATGGTTCATAATGGATTTCAAGAAAAAAGCTCGTGAGTTAATTTCCCAAATGACCCTGGAGGAGAAAGTCTCTCAAATGTTGCATCGTGCAGCCGCGATTGAGCGGTTGGGAATCCCGTCATATAACTGGTGGAACGAAGCTCTTCACGGGGTTGCACGTGCTGGAACTGCCACAATGTTTCCCCAGGCCATTGCAATGGCTGCTACCTTTGACCCGACTCTACTAAAAAAAATCGCCGGGGTTATCGCCACAGAAGGCCGTGCCAAGTACCACGCGTATCAATCGGAAGGGGATTATGATATCTACAAAGGCCTTACCTTTTGGTCGCCCAATATTAATATTTTCCGTGATCCGCGCTGGGGTAGGGGACATGAAACATATGGTGAGGATCCGTTTTTGACCTCCCGGATGGGGGTAGCCTTTATTACCGGCCTACAGGGGGATGACCCTAACTCCCTCAAGGCGGCGGCATGTGCTAAACATTACGCTGTGCACTCAGGGCCGGAAAGTGAGCGACATTCCTTTGATGCCATTTGTAGCAAGTATGATTTATGGAATACTTACTTGCCTCATTTCGAGGCTGCGGTAAAAGAAGCCAAAGTTGAAGCGGTTATGGGTGCATACAACCGTACCCTTGGGGAGCCTTGCTGTGGCTCACAACTGTTGATAGGTGACATATTACGGGGCAAATGGGGCTTTGAGGGGCATTTTGTTAGTGACTGCTGGGCAGTTGAGGATTTCCACAAATATCACTTGATTACTGATTCCCCAGTGGATTCTGTTGCACTTGCAGTAAGAATGGGCTGTGATTTATGCTGCGGTGATGTTTACTCCTTGACTGCGGTGGCTGTACAGGAAGGTAAGCTTACAGAGGAAGAAGTTGACCGGGCCGTGGAGCGGCTTTTCATTGCCAGAATGAAGCTGGGCTTACTAGGTGCAAAAGAAAATCCCGAGTATGTTAGCATCCCATATGATGTACTCGACTCAGAGGAACACAATGAAATCAACTTGGAAATTACTCGCCGGGCACCGGTTCTTCTTAAGAACGATGGCGCATTGCCCTTGGATTTTGCGAAGCTTAACTCAATAGCGGTAATCGGTCCCAACGCCGATAGCCGTCGTGCATTAGAAGGCAACTATCAAGGAACCGCTACCAGATTTGTGACTGTGCTTGAAGGTGTGCGTAAGATTGCTGCTGAGCATGATGTAAAAGTACGCTATGCCGAGGGGTGTCATCTGTACAAGAATCGTATGTCTAATTTATCCTTCGAAGATAACCTAGTGTCGGAAGCCTTGATTGCTACGAAAAACAGCGATGCGGTTATTGTCTGCTTAGGATTGGACGCTGACATCGAAGGGGAACAAGGGGATACAGGCAATGAATATTCCAGCGGGGATAAGAATGACCTAAATCTTCCAGGACGTCAGCAGTATTTACTTGAAAAGGTAACAGCTGCTGCCGCAGGCAAGCCTGTGATTTTGGTGGTAATCTCCGGGTCTGCTCTTGCTGTTACATGGGCGGATGCGCATGTAAACGGCATTTTACAGGCCTTTTATCCTGGAGCACTGGGTGGTCAGGCCATTGCCGAAATTATTGCCGGGATTGTTAATCCATCAGGCAAGCTGCCACTGACATTCTACAAGAGCACTGATGAGCTGCCGGATTTCCGCAGCTATGATATGACCAACCGCACCTATAGGTACTACACCGGCGAGGCGTTGTATCCCTTTGGATATGGACTCAGTTATACGGATTTCGCGCTGAGCAATCTATCTGCCGACATGAAAAATGTAACCGTAACAGTGAAAAATACAGGTAACCGTTGTGGCCGCCAAACGGTACAGGTATATGTAAAATCCCCAGGCCAAAAAGAAAACCATGCTATGTGTGGCGTGGCTAGTGTATGTCTGGAGCCGGGTCAGGCCAAAGAAGTAAACATTGATATCATTAAATCCGCTTTCTCCCGTTGGGACGAAAACGGGGATTTGTATGAGGTCCCAGGACCGCATACTTTGTATGTCGGATTTGGTCAGCCGGATAAACGGACAACACAGCTATACGGCAGTGAGAGTTTGACAATGGAAGTATAGTTTTATCATATGTAAGAAAAGGGGCGTAATGACTTTGAGATGAATACAATAGCACGTTAGTTTTGTCTCCGCTCTATTTTTATGGGTATTTATGGATTATGCAAGGAGAACTTTCTCTGTACCAAAAAAACTGCTGCCAGTTGAAAAGTCCAACCAGCCGCAGTTTTTTTCTTGGAGCCAAAATATTTCTATTGATAGATGTATCTACATTGTGTATACTAACATCAAAAGGAGTTGATAATATGCGCGCCACTATTCAGAAATGGGGCAATAGTCAAGCAATACGTTTGCCAAAGGCTGTTCTTGAAACCGCAAGCATAAACGAAAATGAACAAGTCCGCATTTTGGCAGAGCGAAACCAAATTATAATAAAAAAATCAAGAAAGCATAGGGAGCATATTCCCCTTGCCGAGCGTTTGAAAGACTGGAACGGCCAACCTTATGAGTTAAATGACGGAGACAAGGCATGGTTAGACTTAGAGCCAGTGGGTGATGAAGTATGGTAAAGCCAAAACAAGGGGATATAATCAAATTGAATTTAGACCCAACTAAAGGGCATGAGCAAGCAGGGTATC
>WQVF01000036.1 GCA_009781725.1 Defluviitaleaceae bacterium | reverse complement strand
TACCACCCCTATCAACATTAATATTCCACCAAGCAACCGCACTCAACATGCCCTTCTCCTTAGTCTACCACGACATCCCAAACGCCACCTTCCACCTAGTAGTAACAGACCCAGCCCCCGGTGGGTATGCAGGACGGACAATTACCACAGTACCAATCCCCTTTGCGGTCGGTTTCCCAACAGACCCATACAACCTACACCGCATAAACATTACCCGCCCGGTAACAGTACGTGCAGCAGACGGCGCAAATATTTACTTGCGTATGCCTTTCTATGGCAGCCACGCAATAAACACCGCCCCCGGCGCACCTTGGGAAGTAACCGTAAACAACGCATTCAACCGTGATTTGGGGCGGCATTTTGTTGTGCCTACAGGCATCAGCTTCACTTTAGGCGGCACTGGCACTGGCAATCTAACCCTAGACGGCAATGTCTCCGCCCAATCAGCCCAACCCACCGCAAGGCGGGGCGGCATACGGGTATACGGCGGGGCCTTAACAATGAGCACAGGCAGCCGCATAACCAACAGCCGTAACGTAAGTTTCTGGTCTATAAACCAAGACATACCCGGCAGCGGCGGCGCAGTACAAGCCGTAAACGGTGCAAACTTTACCATGACAGGCAACGCAATAATAGAAAACAGCGAAGCCAATACCCTTTCTCATTTCCATGCTGGCCCCAATCCTCCAGGCAACCTATACACTAGAGGGCGCACAGCCCATGGCGGCGGGGTGTATGTAAACGACTCTACATTTAACATGAGCGGTGACGCAATAATCCGCAATAACCGTATCATAACCAGCCGTGAAGGTACTAGCACAGCCCATAGCCCCCTTGCGATACTATCAATAAGCGGCGAAGGCGGCGGTGTGCATATTACCAATGACTCCAACTTCACCATGTCTGGCAGCGCAGAGATTAGCGGAAATATTATTAACACCCCAACCACAACAGGCTTTTACGCCGTAGCAAGTACGGTTTTGCTTGGCGGCGGCGGTGTAGCGGTATGGCATGGCTCTACTTTTACTATGTCAGACAACGCTGTAATAAGAAACAACGAGGCAAACAGCACCATAGGCAACAGGGATGGCGGCGGCGTTGTTGTGCGCCATCAAGACAGCATATTTAATATGATCAGCGGCTACATCCAGGATAATACAGGCGAAAACGGCGGCGGGGTAGCCATGTCTGGCTTCGGGGTAACTGTGGATGGCGTTAGCACCAATTACCCATCCGGCATATTTACCATGACCAACGGGACAATCCGCAATAATACAGCCCTTGCAAGCGGCGGCGGCGTGTATGTGTTTTCGTCGCTTCCATTTTCTAATAGCCCACCCTCTACCTTCTTGATGTACGCCGGGATAATAGGCAGCAACGCAGACGATGATGAAGGTAACACAGCAATAAACGGCGGTGGTGTACATGTGGCCGGTGGCGCGTTGTTTGAAATGCGTGTTGGTACAGATGTAAACAATGACCCAACCAGCGGTACAATTAGCGGAAATAGCGCAACAGGAACAGCCGGGACATGGCCCAATATAAACGGCGGTGGCGGTGTGCATGTTGTTGGTACAAACTCCAACTTTAATATGTACGCTGGGACCATAGGCAACAACGATGCTGTGTTTGGCGGCGGTGGGGTGCTTGTGTTGGATAACGCGAACTTTAACTTGCGGGAAACAGCCAATAAAACCATCACCCGTAACACAGCAACATGGGGCGGCGGTGTGTGGGTTGCATGGGTATATGATAATGCATCCGCTGATACGTCTCATATGACTATGGAAGCTGGGGCAAATAATCTCCACATCACCCACAACACAGTAACCCAAAGGGGCGGCGGTATCTTTACCATGGCTGCCGAGTATGCCGATCCTCTAACCCGTGTCTCTGGTACTAATATTGCTTTTACAAATCTTGCGCTGTACCGTGTCAACTTTAGCAACAACAGGGCTGGTCACAGGGAGGTTTCGCCCTCAAATGCCCTGGATGTTATGCCCGATACTGTGTGGAGTTCTTTAAGCACAGATACCCACCCGATAAATAACTATGATATTAACTTCATAGGTAGAGGGTTTGAATTGCCACTAGCAGGCGGTACAGGTACGTTGATGTTTATTATTCTTGGCACTATGTTGTTGACGGTAGCGTCAGCATTCATTCTATATAAGAAGTACCAGGTAAAGTCCTATGACGGCTTTACCAAAAACGGTAAGGTATATAGTTTCAAAAAGCTGTATTAATGGAATTAGGGCGGTTTTAAATAACCGCCTTAACAACTCAACCCCGGCACAATGCCGCCCTGCATCCAATGTTAAAGCGGCCCTAACTGCCCGCCGCTATAGCATGGGTATAGCGAAGCATTGCCCGGGGTTGGTAATTTGGAGGAGTTTATGAAAAAGTATCTCTTTATTTTATGCCTAATGGCAGTCACGTTGATTGGTTTATCCGCTTGTTATGATATTCAAGGAGCAAGCTCTTTAACAGAAGAACGAGTATTTGTATATGAGGCTGATACGAATCAAGGTTATACCCAAGATATATCAGCAGAAGCTATTTCTTGGCAAGAAGCATTTTCTTATAAACTCTACTACTATGCACAGTTACCAGTTGACGAGGCATACCCCAGAGCCGCAGAATGGCGGTTTATGCTACATGACATAGACCAGGATGGCATACCAGAGCTGTTTTTGATACTTACCTTTGACAACAGCAGGTATATAGACCATCGTGCCGTTTATAGCTTTGCAGATGGCGGCATCGTCCGGCTCAAAACTGGCATATCCGGCGAGACATACGGGGGGATGCTGATACCTCCAGGCGGCGGTTCTGGGATTATACAGATGCAATCTGCTGGTCATGTTATTCGCTATGATATGTTGGTGCTTTCCGGGTTTACACTTTCAAATGTTATGAATGCCGATGTTGTAGAAATGGCTGACTCATTACGCATAAATGCACAGCCTGTTACCGAGGATGAATTTGAGTATGTATTTGGTTGTCGTGATGAAAAAGTGTGGCTTCCATCGCATGAAATCACTAAGAGTAACATACGCAATATTATTTTTGGATGGTAAACAACCACAGGTTCACAGTAATTACATGACTTTCTTCATTCATCGCTATATTAATACAACAAGGCCGTTACGATTGGATAGCAGCCTAGCGTAGACAAGCCAACAAAGCACTAACAATAATTAACTACCCAGAGAAGATAAAGAGAAGCCTACATGCCCAAGCATTTTACGGCGTGATTTCTGCGGTGCTTGATGATGTAATTGACCTTGCAACAAACATTGAATCCGTGACAGATATAACGCTTGAAATTACTAACATTATCGAACGTAACAACACGGTAGATTGGCAAAACAATACGGATATCCACAACAGAATCGCCCAAGAGATAGATGATCTTTTCTATAAATACGAACAAGATAACGGCCTTTCTGTTGGATTTGATGCTATTGACAAAATCATTGAAAGTATAAAAACCGTAGCACTGCGGAGGTTTAAATGAATGAGTCCACACATTTGAAAGGTCGGGAAATTTCATACGAGTTGGTACGAAAAAATGTCAAAAATATTAACTTGCGTGTACGTTCAGATGGGTCGGTTTATGTGTCAGCAAATGATAAAATCCCCCTAAGTGCAATTACAGGATTCCTCGAAAAAAAAGCGGGCTTTATACTTGTCGCACTGGATAAGTATGAAGAACTCCGTAAGTATACAGAGGGCATTCGTTCATATTGTTCCGGGGAAAGTTATCGTTACATTGGAAAGGAATTAAGGCTCACGGTTTCTCATGGCAAAAATGATATTGCAACCGATGGTGTTTATCTTTATCTCTCAACTACAGATAAAGGTGATATTGAAATGAAACGCAAACTGGTAAGCAAATGGTATGACAAACAATGCCGTGAGTTGTTTCCTGCAATAATTAACGAAATCTATCCCATTTTCCGCAAGTATGGTGTGGCTGAACCTAAGTTAACCGTTCGCGAAATGATTTCGCGTTGGGGAAGTTGCCAGCCGAAACGTGGAATAATTACACTTAACAAACGCTTGATTGAGACACCAAGAAATTGCATTGAATATGTTGTAATGCATGAGTTTATCCACTTTTTACACCCTAATCATTCAAAAATGTTCTATGACTTGCTTTCAACACTAATGCCGGATTGGCGAGAACGAAAAAAGACACTTTCAGCGTTTTCTAGCATTCTGTGATTGTATCAAAGTCGTAGTCAACACGGGGCTGTCACGTTAAGACGTAATGAAAAGCCCGTCATCCCGGGCTTGCCCCGGGATCCCCTTAGTCTTTCGACAGTGGTTATGGGATCCCGGAATAAATCCGGGATGACGAGCTTTGAAATTACTGCATTCTTAACGTGACAGCCCGGTTTTTACGAGGACTTTGACATACCTTTGTATCAAAGCCGCAGTAAAAACCCCCTTTATGCCTTCGTTTTTTTACTCAAACAATAGGTTTTACTTCTTTGTCCGCAAGGCCTCCGGTGATTCTGTCACATGCATTGTCTTAATAGGCGTATCTCCCAGGGGTGCGGCCCATTTTGCAGCATTGATAATTACCTGCTGGATTTCCGGCATATAGTAAATCGGAAAAGTCTCATGGCCTGGTGCAAAGTAGAATATTTTACCGTTACCTCGCTTAAATGTACAACCGCTGCGGATGACCTCCCCTCCTTGATGCCAGCTGATAAACAGCAGTTCGTCCGGGGCAGGGATGCCGAATGGCTCCCCGTACATTTCAGATTGAGGAATATCGAAGTAATCTGGCAGTCCTGCGGTGATAGGATGATTGCGCTCGATTTTCCAGACTCGTTCCACTTCCCCGTCTTCTCGCCAGCCCAGGATATGGGTATCCGTGCCTACCAGCTTGGAAAATATTTTTGATGCATGGCCTGAGTGTAGCACTAATAGTCCCATTCCATTTAGAACCCGCCTGTGGATTCTTTCGACTATTGCGTCTTCAACAGTGGCATGGTAGCAATGTGCCCAGTATACCAGTACATCGGTATCGTTCAACACTTCCTCGGTAAGGCCATGCTCCGGTTGAGGCTGGTTGGCTGTGCGTATCTTTCCGAATTGACCGCATTCTGCCAGGAAATCTGCTATTGCCTGGTATATTCCGTTGGGGTATGGGCCCAACTCGCCAATGGTCTCGTCCCACACGGTTACATTAATTTTTTTCATGGCGGCTCCTTATGCTACTGTGTATTTGCAACGCTCTGGTGAAGTGATTCTACCGTCCTTTTTAAGGGCTTTAATGGCCTTGTCTACGATGGTCTTGTCCAGGCCGGTTTGTTCGGCGATTTCTCCTACTTTCAGCGGGGCAGAAGATCCTCTTAACAGATTGAGAATCATGTCAAGCGGGGCTGCATTCCCCAGAGCTGATGCTGCTTTTTCTTTGAGATTTCCTAGCATTGTAATCCTCCTTTAAACATATTTTGCGATATTCGCGAACTTTGTTAGATGGCCGAGGTAGCTTAGCTCCACGGTGCCTGTGGGGCCGTTTCGCTGTTTTGCTATTATTACCTCGGCATGGCCCTTCTTTAATGTGTCCGGGTTGTAATATTCATCCCGGTACAGAAATGCTACAACGTCGGCATCCTGCTCTATGGCTCCGGACTCCCTTAGGTCACTAAGAAGAGGGCGATGATCCTTTCTGGATTCAACAGCACGACTAAGCTGAGCGGCTACCAACATTGGAACGTGGAGTTCCTTGGCCAGGCCTTTTAGAGAACGGGATATCTCTGATATCTCTTGCTGTCTGGACTCTGGTCTGCTTCCTGCTGCTGCAGACATCAATTGCAAGTAATCGACTACTACCAAGCCCAACTGCTTTTCTATTTTAAGACGACGGCATTTGGCCCGCATTTCTGTAACGGAAATCCCCGGTGTGTCGTCTATGTACAGCGGGGCATTTGAAAGGGCCGGCATACATTCCGATATTCTGTCCCAATATTCGGGTCTGTCCAAAGCACCGGTGCGTATCACCTGGGAGTCAATACCTGATTCTACTGCCAGCATACGGTTGCCTAATTGTTCCTTGGACATTTCCAAACTAAAAACTGCCGTAGGTACATGGTTCCTAAGTGCGGCATGTTGGGCAATATTTAATAAGAAGGCGGTCTTACCCATGGATGGGCGCGCTCCGATTAATATTAGGTCCGCGGGCTGAAGGCCTGCTGTGCGCCTATCAAAGTCTGTGAAACCTGTTTCCACCCCTACGGTTTGACCTTGATTCTTGTGAAGCTCTTCCAGTTTTTCTATTGCCAAAATCATAACATCGCTGATATGGGCAAAGTCTGTGGTTCTGCGTCGCTGGGCAATATCAAAGATGCTTTTTTCCGCCATTTCCATTATAGCGGCTACTTCTTCCCTGGCATCATAACCTGCGCTGGTGATGCCTGAGGAGGCTTTTATTAACTGCCGTAGCAAGGATTTTTCCGCGACAATTTGGGCATGGTGGCGTATATTAGCGGATGTATAGTAAGCGGCGGCAAGATTAACTACCCTGTCCCGACCTATTTGGTCCAGTAAGCCCTTTTCTCCTAGTTTGTCGCTAAGAGTTACTACATCCACGGGAGCACCCAAGATAAAAAGCTCTATCATGGTTTCGAATAGGGCCTGGTTATCCGGCCGATAAAAATCCTGCCCATGCAATACTTCATGTGCGACAGAAATAGCTTCCCTGTCAAAGAGCATACTCGAAAGTACCGCCTGCTCTGCCTCCATATCATGGGGAGGAATACGGGGTATTGACTGTGATTGTGGTTCTAACATCACCTACTCCAGCCCTTCGATTACAACATCCAGTTTTGCGCTTACCTGGGTGTGGAGTTTGGCGGTGACGGTGTAATTGCCGATGGACTTTATAGGGTCTGTGAGGACGATTTTTTTCTTATCCACAGACTGGCCTAGTTGAGATTGAACGGCTTCAGCAATTTCTTTACTGGTAATAGAGCCAAACATCCGGCCTTTGTCCCCGGTTTTTACCTTTATGGTAACTGGTTTTGCCTGGAGTTTTTCAGCCAGCTCTTGTGCAGCCTTGACTTCATTGGCGTGTTTTTGCTGGGCGTTTTTTTGTTGGGTTTCTAGGTTGGCCATGTTGGTGCTGTTGGCCTCTACTGCCAGCTTTCGGGGCAGCAAAAAATTACGGGCATGGCCGTCTGAGGCGTTGATTACCTGACCTTTTTTGCCAATGCCTTTTACATCTTCGAGTAATATAACTTTCATATCAAACCTCCTAAGAACCTCCCCCGCCGCCGAAGGCGGCGGGGGAGGTTATCTGGTTTTAGTATAGCATACTGGGGGGAAATATGGTTAAATAATCATAGCAAAACTAAAACCCTTGTCATCCCGGGCTCGACCTGGGATCCCCCGTCTTTTACCAAAACAGTGGGGATTCCGGGCTGGTCGCAAACGAAAACGCGTTTGCTGCTCACCCATGCAACCTGGGTCAGGCCCGGAATGACGAAAATTGGAGGATTTTTATGAATACGAATGAATTGCGCAGTGAATTTAATCGCATTTTCCCCGATGGCGGAGAACCGCGATTTTTTTATGCCCCGGGACGGGTAAATATCATCGGTGAGCATATCGACTACAATGGGGGCATGGTTTTCCCCTGTGCATTGACCTTGGGCACATATGCCGCAATTGCCAAGCGGGAAGATAATTTAATGCGCCTTGTAAGCGGTAATATCGAACCACCTATCGCCGTAAGCCTGGAAAAGCTGGAATATAGAAAAGAAGACGGCTGGGGCAATAACCCAAAAGCAATAACAAAGCTTCTTACAGACATGGGGCACAAGCTCGGAGGGTTTGACTTATATGTATGGGGAAACCTACCCAACAATGCAGGACTTTCTTCCTCTGCCAGTGTAAATGTTTTGGTGGCCACAGCACTCAACACAATTTTCGGACTGGATATGTCACCAGTAGAAATAGCCCTCTTATGCCAGCGAGCTGAGAACGAGTACCTGGGCGTAAACTGCGGCATTATGGATATGTTCGCCTCAGCAATGGGTAAAAAAGACCATGCCATCATGCTGGATTGCAGTACTTTGAAATATGAATATGTACCTCTCAAGCTAGGAGATTACCGCTTAGTGCTTGCCAATACCAATAACCCCAGAAGCCTAGCGGATTCCAAGTACAACCAACGCAGAGCAGAGTGCGAGGAAGCATTGAAAATACTGCGCACAGTCTGCGATATCACCAATCTTTGCGAGCTCAGCCCAGACCAATTTGAAGAGTACAGCAAAAAGGCCTTCGGTGAGGAGGTTATACGGGTGGCCCTGTATGGGGAAAACGCAATCCTTGACAGCGGAGAAAAGCCCAAGCTGACCTTCGACGCCCCCGAGGTTACTGCATACAGAAGAGCACTTCATGTTATCAATGAAAACGACAGGGTAACCAAAGCAAAGGAAGCCCTGGAGTTTGGCGATATAAGTGAGCTAGGCGCGCTAATGAACGCATCCCACTGTTCACTGCAAGTCCTATACGAGGTAACGGGCAAGGAGCTGGACGCCTTAGCATATGCAGCCGTTTCCCTTAATCACCCACAGACTTTGGATACCGAGGCTCCAGCCTATACAAAAGTACATGGCTCTCGAATGACCGGAGCTGGTTTTGGCGGCTGTACTGTAAGCATCGTGCATAAAGATAATGTAGACGATTTTATCGAGCTGGTAGGCTGGACTTACACCAAGGACACAGGGCTTGTTGCTGATTTCTATGTAGCCGAAACCGATGACGGTGCTCGGGAAGTGTATTTGTAAGACAGCTAACAAAAACCTTGCAAATATCAGCTTCGCCATCCCGAGCTTGACGCGGAATCCCCCGACCTTTGTTGAAAGACTAGAGGGACCCCGGGTCAAGCCCGGGGTGACGGGCTTTTTATTGCCCCAATAGTGATTCCTCTTGAAAACAAGCGAGCTTGTTTTCAAGGGGAATCACTATAACTTGGCAACACTTTGTTTTCTCTACGATACTGACCCGGCGTAAGACCGGTTTTTTTCTTGAAAATTTTTGTAAAATAACTCTGGCCTTCAAAGCCTACATACTCGGGAATATCGACTATATTAACATTGGGCTTACGCAATAGCTTCTTACTTTCCTCGATTCGCAAATATGCGATATATGCCCCCGGGGTTTGGCCGGTTGCTTCTTTAAAGATACGACAAAAATACTGTTGGCTGATAAATAAATGGTCGGCAATAGATTTAAGGGATATCTTTGACGTGAAATTAAGCTTAATATACTCCACAGCCGCGGAGATAATATCCATATGCTTGCTACCGGAAAAATCAAATACATATTGGGCAAATCGCCGTGTAACCATATGCAGCCACAAAACAATATCTTCAATAGATGTAAAGCTATCAAGTTCCTTAAGATAATCATAATTGAGGCCCAAAATTGCATTAATATCCGCGCCACCTTTAAGGGCCGCCCTGGAAAGGAGAACAGTCAGCTCCACAACTCGGGAGCGCAGGAGTTCAATATTGCCGCCATAATGAAAAATTGCCTGTTTTATTATATCCCCCAGCACCTCATTGGCTGAGCGAATATCCCCTTTGCTGATAGCAGATAATAACTCCCCTTCTTTTTCCACAGGGTATGCAGTGGAAAGCACATCAGTTTGAACAGAGACAGCCTCTGTTAGTTTGGTTTGGGAGTAGTAGGCCGAGGCGACATAGAATAAATGCTCGCTTATTGAGTGGGCCTTTAGTGGTGATATGCAGGGAACAGTCCGGACTTTTTCCTGTAATAAATCGATATCATCTTGGGGTAAATCAACACGCTCTTTGACATCATATTCTATAAAATCATCGTAATCCGTCAATATAAAAGGCCCAGCAAGAACACCTGCTGACATTTTGCCCTTGTTATCCAACAGGGGAGCGGCACAATATACCAAGCCGGAGGGTGCAAAAAAAACATATCGCCCGCCAAATCTTCGTGCCTGATAACATCCATATACAAATGCAATCCGACAGCTTTCCTCACAGTCCATTTTTATATGCAACATCTGAAGAAAGCCCGAAGCTGCCTCATGAGTTGTGGATTCGAATAAAATTTGGCCGGATATGTCCAATACCACGATTCCAATATCCGTGGCAATGGATAAATGCTCAAAATGAGTATAGTTCTCCAAGCTTTGCTCCTCCCGGGCAGAACAAAACGCGCAAAGCGCGCTTTTGTTTCCGACTGCGCCAGCAGAAATTGCGTAGCAATTTCCTAGCATATAAAAAAAAGCACATATCAAGGATATGCGCTTTTATCCACGCAAGTCACCTTGCGTTATTATTTATCTCCGTTTATTGCGTTTATTTATACCCGCAATTCGCTCATTGGAAACCTTTTGCCAGGCCTTGAATTTCTCCTCAAAGGAGGCGGCTTGAGCGGCTGATATTACAGGGGGTGCCTCATATTGGTAACCGTAATCATCAAACTCCTCGTCATCATCCTCGTCGTAAGCCCTTCGCTGAGGTATATCCTTCATGGATAGGGATATCTTGCCAGAGGCTGGGTCCATGGATACGACCCTTACATCAACTTCATCACCTACCGCAAGAACATCCCCAACATCCTGGACAAATCCATTGGTTATTTGGGAAATATGAACAAGCCCCGGCACACCGCCTGGTAGAGACACAATTGCCCCAAAGGGTTTTATTTTAAGTACTTTGCCTGTGCGAATGTCGCCTACGGCAACAGATGCAGCGTTCTCTGCCAATTGGTCACCGCCTTTCGTTATAATAATTTTAATGTATTATAGCAGTTTGGGGGCTTAGTGTCTAATCCCTTCCCAATTCTCCATCCCCTACCCCAAGGCAGCTATGCTCCTTGGTAAAGGCAATAATCTCATCCACAGTACCAAATGCGATAGCCGTATAAGTATCCGCAGCACCATAGTATATAGCCAACCGCCCTGTTGGCGCATCACATAGAGTAGCGCATGGGAAACATACCGCAGGTACAAAGCCTACAAGCTCGTATTGCTCCTCTGGGGTGAGGAGGTATCTCCTAGAGCGGTACAGCACCTTTGAGGGGTTTTCTAAATCTAACAGCGCGCTCCCAAAGCTATACACATATCCATTGCAAGTCAAAATTACTCCATGATAAATCATCAGCCAGCCTTCGCTGGTTTCTATGGGGATTGGGCCTGCACCTATTTTAAGGCTTTCCCAGTTGGCTTTGGTTCGCATTACTAGTTTATGCTTACCCCAGTATGTTAAGTCCGGGCTTTCTGATATATGAATATCTCCGAAAGGAGTATGGCCGTTGTCGCTAGGGCGGCTCAGTAGTACATAATTGCCACCAATTTTGCGAGGGAATAACACCCCGTTACGGTTATGAGGCAGGAATGCGTTTTCTAAGCGTACGAAGGTCTTGAAATCTTTGGTCTTGCCCAGGCCGATGGTGGGATGGCCTCCAAGAGAGGTGCACCACATTATAAGATATTCGTCGCCGACCTTTACTAGTCGCGGATCATATGCATAGCTTGGCTGGAAAGGCTTTCCACACTCGTCTACCCACTGGATTGGGTTGTCATCTATATCCCAGTTGATGCCGTCCTTGCTTTTGCCAAAATGTATGCGCATGTCTACTTCCTTGCTATCGCAGCGGAAAACACCTACATACCCATCGCCATAAGGGATAACGGCGGAGTTGAAAATCCGGGATGTGCTGGGGGTCGGGTTCCACCCGATGATGGGGTTTTTACTGTAACGCCAAAGGATTTCTTTATTGCCCACAGGACGGTCTTCCCAGGGCATGTTGGGGATTGTATTGCCGATAATTTTCGTCATTGGTAAGTCTCCTTATTATTTTATTCTTGAGCGGGGGCGGCTACGCCGCCCCCGCTCATTCCTCTATAATACTATATTGAAAATGAAATTATTAACACATCTCCAAAGGCCCAGCCTGTGGGATGGGGTGGATGAGCCCTGCCGCCTACATCCATTACTATTCTGTACTCCCCGGGAGGCAATTCTCCAAAGACTGTAGTCCAGTCTATGGTAAATTCAAGCTCGCCACCGGCGGGTAAAAATCCCTCGCCTTGCATTAGATAATCTATCCAATATCCCTCAATAGGCAGCCAGGGCAGTTGGTTATGATTCCAATCCCAATGATTGGGCATACCGGCTGCAACTTCTTCTTCTACGATAGTCATTATCTGCACCCGATGGTCAATATCATAACGGGAAGAATTGGATATTACAATAGTCATACCCCTTGGGGTTGTGTCACGGTATTCTACCAGGTGGATAAAGTTTTCCCATTCCTCTTCAGCTTGTGGCGGCAGGGAAACAGGGCTGTCAGCTGTTACATGAAATTCTACCAGTGCGTAAACCCGCTCCTGATGCCGATTCCATCCATGGTCATCCCATTGCCCAAGGGAGCCATCCCGGATAAACATATATCTGCCAGGGGGCAGCTCGTCAAAAAACCAGTCGAAATCCTGACGATATTCCTTGATACCGCCCCCCTGCAGGGAATATCCTATGCTAGTCCACATAATCGAGCCTACCCCTAACCGATGAGGTACAGGCCGCCATTGCCCATTTGAGTAATATGCCAAATCCCATGGAGAGCCATAGAAAAATTCAAAATCTGTACGGTTTTCCAGTGTAAATACAATACCGATACGGCTTACCGTTACAGGACCAACCGGGACAATTTGGTCACATGCGTTATATATTGCTGCTGCAACTGCCGCTTCCCGCCAATCCAGCATATCTTGAGTAACAGCTGGCTCAATAATAATCATTGCCGGGTCTATTCCTATTTCTATGAGAAAATCCGTAAAGGCCGCCTTTACCTCGTCGTTATATGGGTCAAGCCACACGGTTAGAGCGTTTTCCGCCCCTTGCCCAGAACTTGTGAGCCCTACTTCTCGCCCTCTATCCCAATGCTCCCAAAGGGTTTCAGACGCAGCCTGTAATTCTGCCTGGGTAAAATCACCACGCCGGACAATCATCCCCAACGCCCACATTTCCGCTATGGCAGTGGAGGAGTCAGGGTCATCAAAGGCCCCTGCCGTCACGGTGATATTGGGAATCCCCTGGTCATCAAAAAAAAGTCCACCAAAATAGCGCGGTGCAATTACCGTGTCTGACGGGCCTATTGACTGATTATCCATAATTTTTTGAATATACTCCATAAAGCGGCCTTGGTTATACATGTTTTGCAAGCTGACATCGCTCTCGATAAGGGAGTCAAGCTCATCTTCCGAGAAGCCTTGGGCCATCAGTCGTTCACGGAAGCAGGCCGGTTCGTCGGTATCCAAGACAACGGGTTCGTTGACCTCCGGGAGTATCGCTGCCGGTTCCTGGGCACAGGCCGTTATTAGTAATAAGGCCAGTAACGCGGTGCATAGTAAGAGTTTCTTCACTTTATTCACTCCTTTTATAAGCACAGCAACAACACAGCATCGGAGAAAAAATCAAATTGGCCGGAAGAAAAAATCCTATGGTCAAAACGACAAAAGTTGTTACAGCGACTTTCTCACACAGGCTCGGGCTTCATGTAAGTCCTTAAATACACCCATTGCTATCATCTGGGCCAGCATGTTGCCAATTGCCGTGGCCTCGCTTGGGCCTGCGTGTACTAACTTGCCTGTTGCCTTTGCTGTTAAATCGTTGAGGTATTCGGCTTTCGCTCCGCCACCTACAATATATATTGCATCATATGTCGTACCCGTTAAGGCTTCCAGCTCCCTGGCTGTATCGTCATAAGACTGTGCTAAGCTATTATAAATAACGGCGGCTAGCTCTCCTGGTTCCTGAGGTACTGGCATATCCTTTTCGGCACAGACTTCCTTCAGGGTTTTTATCATGTTATCCGGCGCAAGAAAACGAGGGTCATTGACATCTACAATCGTAGCTATGGTGGATTTCTCTGCCATTTCGCAAAGCTGGGCAAAGGAGTATTTATCCCCAAGCTCCTTTTTCACACATTGAATTATCCACAACCCCATAATATTACGCATATAGCAAACTTGCCCACCGTATCCCCCTTCGTTGGTGAAGGTACGGATTCGGCTTTTCTCAGAGCAATCTGGATCTGTGCGTTCCACCCCCATTATTGACCATGTACCAGAGCTTAAGAATAACGGACTTTCGCAGTCAGCGGGTACTGCCATTATTGCGGATTTAGTATCGTGGGATGCGGGCATTGTTACTTTACAGTTATACCCGACTCTTGCCTGTATATCTTGCCTCAAGTCTCCCAATACTGTCCCGGGAGGGACTATTTTTCCGAAAATATTTCTTGGGAAACCGCACCGTGAAATAACCTCATCATCCCATTCTTGACTACCGGCCTTAACCAGTGCGCTGGTGGAGGCAATGGTATATTCTGTTTCGGCTACACCGGATAGCAGAAAATGCAGATAATCAGGCAGAAACAGCAGGCGATGGGCCTTATCAAGGATTTCTGGGGCAGTTTTTTTCAGGGCCATCAGCTGGTATATAGTATTAAAGACCAGCTTTGGGATGCCTGTTCGGGCATATAATTCTTGGTCAGGTATATGTTTTGCTACCTCTTCAAACATACCATCAGTACGACTGTCTCTGTATGCCACTGCAGGGCCAATCATTTTCATGGCTTCATCCAGCAGCACAAAGTCCACGCCCCAAGTATCTATGCCGACGCTTACAGGGATTTTTCCGATTTCAACGCATTTTTTCATGCCGGTGAGGATTTCATCCAGTAATTCATTCGTGTCCCAGATTAGCTGGCCGTCAAGCCTCTTCATTTCATTGGGGAAACGATAGACCTCTTCCAATACCAGCCGTCCGTTTTGGGTAGTCCCAAGCAAATGCCGGCCGCTGGAAGCACCGATATCTATAGCAAGAAAACAACTCATTACAAAGCCAGCCTTTCGGGGACTGATTTGCGGGTGCAATATTCATTCCATACGGCTTGCCAGGGGAGCATTTTCTTTTCTTCAAGCATCAGCAACCGCTGGGTGAAGTCCAGATTATGCTCTGCTTTTTGCAGTTGCGCATAAGGCTCAAGAAGAGCTACAAGCAAAGCCTTGCGCAGGTTACGGCCTCCGATTGCCCAGGCCATTATCCGGTCGATGGAGCCATCAAAAAAATCCATGCCGATATGCATCCGGTCAAGGAGATTATGGCGGATTATTTCATGGGTGATTGCCAGTAATTCGTCGTCAAGTAAGACAACGTGGTCACTGTCCCAGCGTACAGGGCGGGAGACATGGAGGAGTACTTGATTCACAAATAGGGATACTGCGGAGATTTTGCCTGAGATAAATTCCAGTGGATGAAAATGTCCAGCATCCAGGCAAAGTGCCACTTGATTTTTGACGGCATAGCCCATATAGAACTCATGGCTACCTGTGGTATAGCTCTCCACGCCTATGCCGAACAACTTGCTTTCTACGGCGTCGATTGCATGAGCAGGGTTCATTTTTCTTGAGAAGATTTCATCCAAAGCTTTTTCCAAACGAACGCGGGGAGTCAACTGGTCTGCAGGGACATCCTTGTAGCCGTCGGGAATCCATAGGTTGACCACAGATACCTGTCCGGTTCTTTGGCCAAAATACTCGCCGATTTCACGGCTGCGCTTACAATGCTCTATCCAGAAGGCACGAATGGCAGGGTCTGGATGGCTAAGTGTCAGGCCGTCGGCTGCCTTTGGATGTGAGAAAAGTGTGGGATTGAAATCAAGTCCCAAGCCCCGCTCTACAGCCCAATCTGCCCATGCAGTAAAATGTGCCGGGGTAATTGCGTCCCGGTCTACTCCTTTTACATCGCCGTACATGGCGTGGAGATTGACCTTGGCGGCACCTGGAATTAGGGCTAGGGCCTTGTCAAGATTGGCTCGCAGCTCATCAGGGGTTCGTGCTCGGCCTGGGTGGTTGCCTGTGGATTGAATCCCGCCGGATAACTCATCCCCGCCTTCAAAGCCCCGGACATCGTCTCCCTGCCAGCAATGTACTGATATAGGTATCGCATCCAGCCGTGTAAGGGCCGCTTCTGTGTCCACGCCGATATTGGCGTAAGCTTGCTGTGCGCTTGTATATGCGCTCATAAAAATCACTCCTCTTTATGTTTAATGACTATACTATATGTCTGGATTGCTACGCTCGCAATGACAGTCATTACCTCCGTCATTGCGAGGAGCAAAGCGACGAAGCAATCCAGTTTACTCCTTAATGTTACAGCAGTAATGAAAGCAATCCAATCAAAAATCCAAACAAGCCTCCCAGCCAGATTATCATCTTCAATTCCCGCCCTACCACAGACAGTAATATACTCTCCGTTTCGGCAATATCCAGCTCGCTCATTTTTTTCTCTATCATATCAGAAACAGGCATATGTGTGGCTAAATAATTCGCAGCAACCTCTAATATCCTGCGTATAATCGAAGCATATGGGTCCTGAGTGAAAAGCAGCTGCACACCCTCACTTATATGGAAGGCACAGATTCGGTCTGCTATCCGCTGCTGAGTTTCATGGGCGTCATCATCCAGTGGTTTTTCATCCCACATTACACCGTCTATTGCATTATGGATGGCCTCCAGCATGGCATCACGGTTATCTGGTTCCGACAGATATTCGAAAACCGCTTCTTTTATATTAAGATAAATTTTCTCATGCTTAACAAATAATCCGGCAATGGGATTAGTGCTCTTTTGGGCCACTTGAGTAGTAAGCTCCGCAAGCTTTGTGTCCAATATAGGGAATTTCTCAGGAAAATGAAATAAGCCCTCGATAGCCTTAGGAAGAAAGATATCAATGGCTTTTTTTGCAGGCGTGGATATAACCTGCGCAATATAGGCAGCAGGGTCTGATTGTCCCCAGGACTCAAGCAACTCACCGATAGTACAGTCAGGCAGGGGCCATGTGGCTGGGTCTGCCAACTTGCTTGCAAGGATATCAGGGGTCAGCAGATGTTTGCTGATAGCCTCCCCAAGCTTGCGGCCCAGACGGCCTCGCTCACGAGGAATCAGCCCAGGGGTAAAAGGTAATCTAAGCCCAAAAATCCTCATTTCTTTGTGTGGGCGGAAAAGCATCTTGATAGCTATCCAGTTGGTAGAAAGGGCGATGATACCGCCCAAAATTGGTGGAAGAAGAAATTGAAAGATATTCATTAATTCGCTCTTTTCTTATCGTTAGTGTATATTACATAACGCCTAAGTTTGGGCTGTCTTGTTAAGCAGAAACCATGGATATCTATGCAGAACAACCGTCGCTGCGAGCGTAGCGAAGCAATCCAAGCTTGGATTGCTTCGTCGCTTTGCTCCTCAACGCTTTTATGTTGACAATGTGGTGCATATTTATTCAGAAAAATGCTTAACGAGACAACCCCGTTTTGTACAATATATAGTAATTGAAATCGCTATAGATGGAGGTGTAAAAAATCGAAAATCTAACAACCCGCGCAGGACTACGTGCCCTTATTGATAAACACGGTATTCAAACTCGGAAAAAGTTGGGCCAGCATTTTCTGGTTGATTCTCATGTGGTGGGCAAAATAATATCTGCCGCCGCATTGGGCGAATCCGACGTTGTACTGGAAGTCGGACCCGGTCCGGGTGGACTTACTCAAGCTATGCTGCCCCATGTAGGCCATTTAATTGCCGTGGAGCTGGACACCCAGCTAATCCCCGTGCTTAACAGTCTATTTTCCAACTCCAATATTACCATAATCCAAGGTGATATACTAAAAATTGACCTGCCTACCATCCTAGCACCATATACGAAAAATCCGATAAAAGTCGTAGCCAACCTGCCTTACTACATCACAACCCCTGTGATTTTTCATTTACTGGAAAGTAGCCTGCCATTCGAATCCATAACGGTTATGGTACAAAAGGAAGTGGCGAAACGTATGACTGCAAGCCCGGGAACCAAGGATTATGGCTCACTGACCCTTGCAGTGCAGTATTATGCAGATGTAGAGTTGGTGGCCAATGTTCCGGTTAACTGTTTTATGCCACGTCCGGCGGTGGATTCTGCCGTTGTGCATATGAAAATTTTGCACGAGCCACGAGTTTCGGCAGATAAGGAGCAGTTATTTAAGGTAGTCCACGCAGCGTTTAATCAAAGGCGTAAGACATTAGAAAACGCACTGTCCGCTGGAATGGAAATGGATAAGGCCCACATAGCCGCGGCAATAGAAAAATGCGGTTTAAAGGCCGATATCCGGGGAGAGACGTTGGATATGGACGCCTTTGTTAAAATTTCAAAAACATTACAGCAAAATATGTAAAAACACAAGGAGGATTTATGTCTGCGTTTGTTCTTAAAATTATCGCTCTCATTGCCATGTTCATCGATCATATTGGTGCTGTTTTTCCAGATTATGTGCCTTTTGAGTTTCGGATTATTGGTCGGCTTACATTTCCTATCTTTGTGTACCTAATTGCAGAGGGTTTTCACCACACTCGCAACCCAAAGAAATTTCTGCTCAGGCTACTTGCTTTTGCACTGATTGCGGAAATCCCTTATGACTGGGCTATCAATAGGGCCAGCAATATACGTCAAGGACTAAGCCCATGGAACGTGGATTTTTTGAATAATACAAATATATTTTACACTTTGTTCCTTGGCGGTTTGTCTATCTATATCTTCCAACATATTTTTGCCATTATCGCCCAAAGGAAGGAAGACGACAAGGAATCCGTATATCTCACAACATCAGCAATAGTCGCAGGTCCCGTCCTTGGGATTATGTGGATTGCGGATTTCCTGGGTGCAGAGTACGGGGGATATGGAGTAATATTTATTTTACTCATGTATATAATCAAACCAAAATGGCCAAAACTAGCTGTTTTCGCAGTGATGAATGTACTTCAGCACCGTGGTCTGATTCAGTTTATCTGGGAAGGTCAAAGATTTGATAATAGATTTTTCTTGCTCATCCCGGCCACGCTTCTTACAGTCCCCCTGATGGCATGGTACAACGGTAAGCGCGGCCCGAGTCTAAAATGGTTGTTTTATGCGGCATATCCCGTGCATCTTGCAATTTTAGCAGTTGTTGCATGGGTTATAATATAAATGCCGGTACGGCATAGCCCTCTGGTCGGCTCATTTAATAATATTAACCGATGCTATCATGATTACTCCTTTTAAGGAAGTTTTTGATTATGTTATGTGTAAGATTTGGTGCGGTGGCACCCAGTATGCCAACGGTTATAGCTCCGGCAGCGCAGCCGATACGGGCGCATTCCCGTAAAGGCAGCTCTTGAGATAACCCAAAAAGAAAGCCCGCCACAAAGGAATCCCCGGCACCTGTGGTGTCTACTGCCTTTGCTGGGAAGGCTTCTTGGTAAAAGGACTCTGTTTCGCTTTGGACATAGCAGCCCTTTTCCCCTAGCTTGATCACAGCGGTTTTTATTCCGGTTTCTCTTAGCTTGCGAGCGATGGCTTCCGGCTGGTCTTCACCAGTGAGATATTTTGCTTCTGATAAGGACGGCAGAAAATAATCCAGCTCAGTAAGACTGGGGCCGATAAGGTCCATCCACCGGCCTTTGGTATCGTGATTAACATCCATAGCAGTGACAGCCCCATGCTTATGCGCTCGGGCAAAGATATCTTTTGCTCCTTCTCCGTCAATATAGGGCATGGAAAATGTCCCGCCTATAAAAACGATGCCACTTCCTGCAAGCTGAGCATCTGATATATGGGCAGGAGCGAGGGTACCCGTTGCTCCGCCTCGGTAATAAAAGGTCCGGTCGCCTTGGCTGTTGATTAAAACCAAGGAGGTATCTGTGGGAAACTCAGGATTGATGCCCAGTCCATTGCTATCCACACCGGCTTGCATAAGCGCACGATGGAGCATCTTGCCGAACTCATCATCTCCCACTCGCCCGATAAAGGCTGTTTCTGCTCCAAGGCGAGCCAGGTTGAGGGTAACATTCATTGCGTCGCCGCCGGGTAAAAGCTCGATTTGCTCTACGGCGGTGGTATCTGTGGCATAATCCAAGCTTTCTACAGGCAACACCAATATATCCGCCACCAATTGCCCAACACATAAAATTTTCATTAATCGACTCCTTCTTTTGTGTTATCTTATCTGGTCTACATCTGTAACCGGCGTCGGCCAAAATGACAAAACATGAGATTACATACTATCTTATACTGATGCCGCCGGGAATACCAGCTTTTCGAGTGGGAGCGGCTTACCATTAATGACAAAACCAAAAACGTAACAATGACCCAGTAGCCCATCCATCATATTTGCTGTATGCTAATCGCAGCTATACTTATTCATTTATGCTATATGCCGAAGGGAGATAAATATGATTCTGCGCCTCGAAAGGCCGGAGGACCACTATGCAGTGGAGTCACTGACTAGAGCAGCATTTTGGAAATCCAACTGGAGCAGTGAGCCAAGAATATGCGATGAGCATTTGCTGGTGCATAGGCTCCGAAAATGCCCGTCCTATGTGCCCGAGCTGAACTATGTAGCGGAAATTGATGGCAAGATAGTTGGCCATATTATTTACACAAAAAGCAAGATAGTGGATACATCCGGCAAAGAGTATGAAATGCTAACATTCGGCCCGCTTTCAGCCATGCCAGAGTATCAAGGCAATGGAATAGGAAAAGCCTTGATGCTTCATACTTTTGAAGTTGCGCGGGATTTGGGATATCGCGCCGTAATTATCTTCGGCCATCCCGATTACTATCCACGGGTAGGTTTTAGGCGAGCCGCCGCGTTTGGCATTACCACACCCGACAGCAAGACCTTTGACCCTTTTATGGTATTGCCCCTTTATAACGGCGCACTGGATGGAATAACAGGGCGATATTACATTGACCCTGTATATGAAACCCTTACAGAAAAGGATACGCTGGCATTCGATAAGAAATTCCCGCCAAAGGAACTCCATAAGCCGATTCTTATGGATATGTTATTAGGCCACCTGGAACCGGCAGCACAGCAGGCAATCCAATCCTTAAAGCTCGAAACCCTTGCGCAAATGCAGACAAAAAGCCAGCGAGATATTTCATCCTTAGACGGTGTCAACGAAAACGCAATAGAAATAATCCGTACAATAATGGTCGAGAATGGACTTAGATGGGGTAAATAATGTAAGATGATACCGAAATGGAGGCTGTTATGATAATTCCGGTATCAAAGAAAAATGAATTCGAATGGGCAAACCTAAACGCCGCACTATGGCCTAAGACAACTGCCAGCGACGCACTTAAAGACCGTGCCGCTGGCAATCTCCCAAATGAATATCTATACTACATCAATGACGAAGCCGCTGCCTTCATAAGCCTATCACTAAGGCGTGACTACGTAGAAGGCACGGACGAAAGCCCAGTAGGATATCTCGAGGCTATCTACGTAAAGCCCGAATATCGTAAGCATGGCATTGCAAGTAAGCTCGTTTCTTTTGCAAAGGAATGGGCTATTTCTAATGGTTGCACAGAGCTGGCATCTGACTGCGAACTCTGTAACGAAGATAGCAGGCTTTTCCACACCAAAATCGGCTTCGAGGAAGCCAATCGGATTATTTGCTTTACGATGAAACTGGAGAAGCCGGAGCTTGCCAGATGCCCATGGGTGGAGGATATCCCCAGATAAAAAAAGCAAGGACCTAAAAAAGCTTGGATTCAAATTCGTGGGCTCGACGATAATTTATGCATTTATGCAAGCCACAGGGATGGTTAACGACCACCGGATAAATTGCCCAATCTATAAGGAGTTAACGTGATTCAGTATATTTTAACCCGCTCCAATCGAAAAACCGCAGCAATCTATATCCGCAACGGTCAAGTAGAAGTCCGTGCTCCACATAGGATGCCAAAACAGGATATCGACCGTTTTGTTTCTTCAAAGGAACAGTGGATAATAAAAAATCTCACCAAACAGCAGATACAAGCCGAAAATAAAGATTCCTTCGCACTTGATTATGGCAGTGACGTAATTATCCGAGATGAACAATATCCTATTACCCCACGTAGCGGAAAAAGTGCGGGCTTTGACGGCGAAGAGCTTTACATGCCTCCAGGCCTAGCACCGGAGCAGATTAAGGCCACATGTATTCAGATATATAAAATCCTTGCAAAAGCGCATCTTTGTAACCGCGTGTCTTTCTTTGCGGCGCAAATGGGATTGTACCCCTCGACAGTTAAGGTAAACAGCGCAAAAACTCGCTGGGGTAGCTGTTCGTCAAAAAAGAGCCTGAATTTTTCCTGGCGATTGATAATGGCTGACGACGATGTCATTGATTACGTAGTCGTTCACGAGTTAGCCCATCTAAAGGAAATGAATCACTCCCCACGGTTTTGGGGGGTAGTGACTGGTGTTTTACCGGATTACAAAAAGCGCAAAGCTCAGCTAAAAATACTACAAAAGAAACTCGCCAGCGAGGATTGGGGCTAGACATGAAACTGTACAATACTATACAGGGAGGAATTTTTCACGCCAGGCCCAATCGTTTTATTGCCGAGGTTGATGTGGGTGGCCAACTGGAGCTTTGCCATGTAAAGAACACGGGCCGCTGCAAGGAGCTGCTTATACCCGGTACCCGGGTTTACATAAACCGGTCGGATAAAATTGAGCGGGTCACGAAATACGATTTGGTTGTAGTGTGGAAGGGCGAACGGTTAGTAAATATGGACAGTCAAGCCCCGAATAAGGTTTTCTTGGAATATCTGCAATCCGGAAAATATATTAAAGATATTACCCACATCAAACCCGAGGCAAAATACGGTGATTCCCGATATGACTTTTATATAGAGACGGCGAAGCGGAAAATCTTCATCGAAGTCAAGGGTGTAACCTTGGAAGCCGATAATATAGCAATGTTTCCTGATGCGCCTACCCAGCGGGGGATTAAGCATCTACAAGGGCTAACCTGTTGCATTAGTGATGGGTTTGAATCCCATGTTGTATTCGTTATAAAGATGAATGGCATAAAGCATTTTTCGCCTAATTATGCAACTCATCCCGAATTTGGCACAGCTCTTGTTGCAGCCGAGAAAGCGGGGGTAAAGATATCGGCGGTGGATTGTATCGTGACGCCGGATAGCCTAACTATAAGAAATCCCGTACATATTAACATGGGAGGTGCTGCCACATGTTAACCTTATATTTTTCCGCAACAGGAAACTCAAAATTCATAGCGGAGCTGTTTAGCCGCAAAATGGACAGTAAATGCCTATCCATTGAAGACGACGTTAATTTTACCGAAAAAATCAAGGCACATAACATCATAGCGTTCTGCTATCCCATCTATGCATCTCGTATACCCCGCATTATGCGGGAATTTGTGGCCAAGCATATGAATGAGCTTGCCGGGAAAAAGATAATCATCTTTGCGACCCAAGTTGCATTTTCTGGCGATGGATCCAGGGTCTTTACTGATATGTTTTGGGACGCAACAATTGATGTGATTTACGCCGAGCATTTCAAAATGCCCAGTAATGTAGGCAATGTACCACTATGGCGGCCTAACAAAAAGAAAATCCAGCGGTATATAACCAAAGCCGAGGCTAAAATGGTTCGTGTTTGCCAGGATATCAAGTCCGGCATTGTAAAAAAGCGAGGCTTTACGAGATTTTCGCAGATTATAGGAAAAATCCAAGGCGTTGCCTGGCAAGGGGATAGCAAGGAAGACACCAACAATCGCAACAAATCAGGCTTTAATATTGATAAACGCCGATTTTCTGTAGAAAAGATGAGAGAAAATGATGTGCGAATCAGAAAAAATTGCACGGTATGCAATATATGTGTCAAAGTCTGCCCGATGAAAAACCTAGAAAACACAGGAAACGAAGTCAAGCAAAAAGGCAATTGCACTCTCTGTTACCGCTGTGTGAATATGTGCCCCGAAAGAGCGATAACTGTACTATTTCACAGGAGACCCGGATGGCAGTATAATGGGCCTGAATAGAAAAAAATGGAGTGGAGGCATCACAATGAAAAATGTTGAAAACGCAGCATTACTACCCATTAGCGGAATGGGTACGGTTTATTTGGTTTTATTGTGGGATGAAAAGAATCTGGTGTTAATCGACGCAGGTTATCCCGGCCAAACCGAAGACATTGTTAAAGCCATCGAGACCGAGGGCTTTGATGCAAAAAACCTGACACACATAATAATCACCCATCAAGATTGGGATCACATCGGCTGCATAACTGATTTGCAAAAACTGGCCCCCAACCTTCAAGTACTGGCCCACGAAGACGAAGCTCCCTACATTGATGGCCGCATTACTCCAATCAAGCTGGCGGCACGCTTCGCCAACTACGACAATCTTGACCCAGAAATGCAAGAACGGGTCGACGGGCAAAAAGAACATTATGAAAAAAATAAAATCACAATCAATAAAACTTTACACGACGGTGAAATCCTACCCCTTTGCGGCGGAATCGAAGTAATCCACACCCCAGGCCACACGCCAGGTCATATCGTACTACTTCACAAGGACAGCGGAATAATAATTTGTGGCGATGCGTGTAATATTAAATGGGGGCAAATGGTAGAGCTTAAAGGCCCCAATCCCGTCCATACCCATGAAATGGAGCAGGCAACAGCTTCCTTCGAAAAAATTAAATCCCGCAATCCAAAGGGCATAGTGGCCTATCACGGCGGATATCTGAAAATGGACGGTGCAAAATGAACATCCAAATCTTCGGCAAAGCCAAATGCTTTAACACCAAGAAGGCCGAGCGGTTTTTCAAAGAGCGGCGCATAAAGTACCAGCTAATAGACGTTGTAAAATATGGCCTGAGTAAAGGCGAATACCAAAGTGTAAAAAACGCCGTAGGCGGAATGGCAAACTTAATTGACGAAAAGTCCAAGGAATACGAAAACCAATATATAGCACATTTGGCCAGTCAATCAGATGTGGAAGAACGGCTACAGGACAATCCAGGGATGTTCAAAACCCCTATTGTCCGCAATGGGAAGAAGGCCACTGTAGGATTAAAACCAGAAATTTGGGGTGAATGGATTGAAGGGTAAGACATATGAGTACGATGCCATCATTAAGTCTACCGAATCCGGCAGGGGCGGTGCATATGTCACTTTCCCATACGATATCCGCGCAGAGTTCGGCAAAGGCAGGGTAAAAGTCCATGCTACTTTTGACGATGAACCATATGAGGGCAACGTGGTCAATATGGGCGTGAAAAATCCTGATGGCACGGTATGCTATGTGATCGGTATACTGAAGGATATCCGTGGGAAAATCGGAAAACAGCCAGGGGACACTGTGCGTGTTACGATTCGGGAGAGGGCATAGCATGACAGTATATATTGATGCCGACGGCTGCCCAGTGGTGGATATTACGGTACGCTTAGCAAGTCAAGCCAATATTGATTGCGTGATAATCTGCGACTCTTCCCATGTGTTTGAAAAACCTGGCGCGAAGACAATCACCGTCTCCACTGGAAGCGATAGCGTGGATTTTACGCTGGTAAATATGATATCCCCAGGCGATATCGTTGTGACCCAAGACTACGGGCTAGCCGCTATGTGTCTAGCTCGCAGGGCCGTACCCATTAGCCAAGACGGGATGGTCTTCACAGACAGTAATATCGACGGACTGCTAATGCAGCGGCATACTGCAAAGAAAATCCGCATGGCAGGGGGCCGGCTGAAAGGCCCCTCCAAGCGCACACCAGAGCAAAATGCATCTTTCGAGGCGAGCTTGAGAAAACTGCTGGTATAATCCCTGTTTTGTCATTAATGCCGAAACCAGAAAAGTAACATATAAGCATAAACGAGGTGAGTTATGACAATATCTATGAACAACAGCTGCGACCCTATTTACACTGCCGCTTATGACAATCTTATTAAGGATGTTTTCCATTTTTCCTTCGAGCCATGGGTTGCGCGGAACCTTTGGGACGAGCGATATGAAAGCTACTCCATTATCGAAAATGGCAAAATGCTGGCCAATGTCAGTATTTTTAAAACAGATATGCTTGTTAATGGGCAACCAATCCGAGCACACCAGTATGGAGCGGTTGCCACGCGGAAAAGTGAACGAGGTAAGGGACTTTCGCGATTGCTGATGAACCATACACTCAATAAATACCCCGATACTCCAGCTTTTTTAGGCGCGAATGAAACAGTGATTGATTTTTATCCCCACTTTGGGTTTAAACCGGTACAAACATATTATCCAGAGATTGACATTGGGATAAATAACTCACCGGAAATAGCAGTAAAATGTCACCCTGATGATGAGGCTGTACAGAGGGCCTTGCATAACAGGCAAATCTATTCCAATATTCTTGACAGCGTGAATACCCAACCGGTTCAGATATGCCAAATGCTAACAAATGGTATGTACAGGAATCATATTTATTTTTTACCGGGATGCGAAGCGGTTACTATTGCAGCTCAAGAGGGCGATGAGTTATTTTTAGCGGAAGTGATTCCAACAAAAACGATATCCATGGACGCCCTTGCAAAGGAATTGCCATTTCAAGGTGTGACGAGCATAGAGTTCGGGTTCAACCCAGATTGGTTGGGCATAAATCCTCGCTGGGAGCCACTGGATGAGCCATATTTCATAAAAGGGAAGTGGAACCTGCCGGAATATTTTCGTTTCCCGGCTTTGTCTGAGACGTAAAGGAGGAGCACAATGAAAGACCTAATCCGCAAACGGAAATCTATAAGAAAGTATGACCCCGCCCCGCTGGATGCCGCAATCCTTGAAAGGGTGCGGTCACTATTCGAAAGGGTGAAACCCCTTTACCCAGAAATCCCATACTCTATCGAAATCGCAAGCAAAACAAAGGGCATGTTCAACATCAAAGCCCCGCAATATCTGATTTTCGGAAGTGAGGAAAAAGAAGGCTTCTTAGAAAACATCGGTTTTATCGGGCAACAGATTGATTTGCTCCTATCTGAGATGGGAATCGGCACTTGCTGGCTGGGAGCTGCCAAGCCAACGGAAAAAGAAGACTCCCCCCTACCCCATGTAATCTCCATGTCCTTCGGAATACCAGCCGAACCCCTGCACCGAGAGAGTTCCGAGTATAAGCGAAAGCCTTTACTTGATATCAGTGAAGGCACCGACCCAAGGCTGGAGGCCGCCCGCCTGGCCCCAAGCGCAATCAATGCTCAAAACTGGTACTTTATAGCTGAAGGCGGCAAAATCCATTGCTACCGCAAAAAAGCCAACCCACTGCTGGGGCTTATGTTTAACCGAATGCATACAATTGATTTGGGCATAGCAATCTGCCATATTGCGGAGGAAAGCAAGAACTTTAGCTTCATCAAGGAAACAAACCCACCAGTGCGAAAAGGCTGTGTTTATACCGGGACGGTAATTTAATAAACCTCCTCGGAAATAGGAAAAACAAGCTTGAAGTTCAGCTTGTTTTCCCTATTTCCGAGGAGGTCAAATATGTACATCGAATCCGCGGAACTAACTTTCTATATCCCTCATGCAAACTCTCTAAAGGATAAACGTCAAATATGCCGCAGCCTTATAGAAAAGGCGCGGCAGCGGTTTAATGCGTCTATCGCCGAGATTGATACCCAGGATATGCATCAGACGTTGACTATTGGTGTTGCCATTGTGTCTGGGGATATTGCTCATGCCCAGAGGTCGTTGGATGAGATTATTCGGTTTATGGAAAGGAATGCTGATGCAGAGTTGACGTCAGTTGTGTCATGAACCATAAATGAACTTGATTATTTTCTTCTCGGGGGCAGAAGGATTAATCATTAAAATCTGAGCTGTTAACTCGTTTTTGGCTTGCTCGGGGGTAATGTCATTTGCCTTTTTGAATACATCCTCACCCCAAAACTTCTCAGTCGTACATAGCACCGTCGATGGCCAATTTCTATTTAACTCGCCACTCTTCGATATCCTGTATTGATTACCGCACATGGTAATAAACAATTTCATCTGTAACTCGGTGAGTGCCCTGTCAAAGCCGGCTTTTTCATCTCTGGTGAATTCTCCTAATGTCTTGATGTCATGTAGTGGGAGCCGGTCATGGGCCGAGATGACATCGTATATCCGCTTTGCGAAGTGGCTGACTGTCCCTTCGGCATATGTTTCCTCGAAGTCCAAACCTCCCCGCCGGGCCGCGAGAAAATACGGATACCACCGCTTAGTAATAAAGCCGCTTTTCTTAAAAAACATCTTGGCGTAGGCAATATCATCCCGCTCCTCCAAGACGCGAATCCGCCATTCCCATGGGTCGGTCTCTTTGTCCTCGGTATGCCAGCGGATGGGGCTGTCAAGTGGTGGCTCCTCATTCCAGTTCCATGGAACAATGGTGTAAATGCCCTCGCTGTTGCCACCACCCATGGCAAAGCCTACCTCTAATAATTTCGCAACAAAATCATCGTAATTTCGAATCATGCTTACAGCTCATCCCCTCCAACAGTAGCAAACTCGCCGCCTACCCACAGAACCGCTTCCTCGGTGGTAAATTCCAGTACACAGTAGTTAGGATCATCTATACCAGTATAATGCTCGGTAAACCAGTCAAGCCAGTTTTCTTTGAGCACGGCAGGATCTTGGGTTACCTTGACTGTGCCAATCAGAGTGATACTGTCGCCGCCTTTCCAAATGCAGGCACTTGCCTTTGGGTTGGCTTTGAAATGCTTGACCTTTGTGCTGACCATGCCGGTGGATGCGTATAACTTTTTAATACCATCGGCTTTGGTTTTGGATAGCACACATATCCGTGGGTAGCCATTTTCTCCGACTGACGCCAGGTTGAATGCATTGCAGCTTTTTACTAGTTCTTCGGCTTTCATGATGATTTCCATGGTATTGCCTCCAATCGCCTCTTTACGGCGCATTTATGTTCGAGTCAGGACGGTATACCGTCCCTATGCACTCCTTCAAATTATGCTCCAGCAAACACGACAACTATATGCCATGTTTATTTGTAGTTGGACAAAATATTTTTTGCAGCGGTTTTAATCTCCTTCACAATATCCTCAGGTTCCAATACCGTGACCTTTCCACCAAATCCTAGAAGCCAGCCGATTAGAAAATCGCGGTTTGTAAAACTTACTTCCAATCGCAGCCCCTCTTCTGTTTCGGTAAAAGAACCGAAGCCATATGTTTCTATAAGCCGGTACTTCTCAGAAAAGTCAAATATCGCGACCAAGTCAATCTCGTCGGTGAAATGGGTGTAGAAGTCCCGTTTTTCTGGTGGTATCTCCCGTGGGGTAAAGCTTTCATCAGAAATTGTTAACTTGCTAAGGCGTACCAGCTTGAATAACCGCCAATCCTGCCTCTCTACGCAAAACCCGAATACATACCAGGAGCTCCACTGAAAGACAATGAGATACGGCTCTATTTGCCGGTGGGACTCGCCTTTTTCATAGTAATACACAAACTCAATCAGTCTGGACTCCCGGATGGCATGTTTTATTTTTTCAATACTGTGGGTGAGGTTTCCTTTATAATAGGAGGCAAGGTCAATCACAATGGGCTCGTTCATGGAAACTACTGCATCTGCGTTTGCGCCTAGTTTATCTAGAGTGCGCTCGATTTGGGACTCTTCGGATACGCTGCCTAAGCCCTTGATTGCGGCGATTATTCCAGCCAGCTCGTCCTTGGTGAGTACGCTTTTATCCAGCTTAAACCCGTCGGCAATAGAAATACCGCCGCCCATGCCTTGATGCGTGATTATTGGAATCCCGGCACGGCAAAGGGTATCAATATCTCGCCCAATGGTACGGCGGTTGACTTCGAATCTTTCCGCAAGAAATGGGGCAGTTACCCTGTCCCGTTGCAATAAAATTGTGAGAATGCCAAGCAGACGATCCAGCTTCATATCTAGGCAAGTCCTTCTTTCTTGCATAATTCTTCAAGAGGGCAACTCCCACACCGTGGTTTGCTTTTTCGACAATAATCCTTGCCATTCATCACGATTAATGCGTGATAATTATTATACATGTCCACGTTTTGGGGCAGATTAGCCTCGAAGTGCGCTTTGAGAGCATCGTAGCCTTTTCCCACATTAACACCAAACCGCTCACAGATGCGGACGGTGTACGCATCTATTACAAAAGTCGGAAAACCAAAGGCATACAGCAATATGGAGTCAGCGGTTTCCTTTCCTATACCTTTAACCGAAAGCAACTCGGGCCGCAGCTTTTCTAGCGTTTCACGCTGGACGATTGGGACATCGAAGCTATATCCCGCAAACCATGCCGTCACTGCTTTGAGATAAACCGCCTTTTGGTTAAAGAACCCAGCTGGACGAATGATATCTATAAGGTCTTCCGTTTCCATATGGAGCACAGTTTCGGGAGAAAGATTTTCGCCAAAGTTGGCGATAGCCTTTTCCACATTACCCCAGGCAGTGTTCTGGGTCAGCACCGCGCCTACCATGACTTCATATGGGGTCTTGGCAGGCCACCAATTAAGATTGCCATAATGGGAGTTAAGGGTTTCATAGATGGTAAGTATGGATTTATCCTGCTGCTTCATTGTACATTTTCCTCCAACCATTTTGCCATACCGTCATTATCATTAGTGTCGCAGATATGATTGGCAATGCTTTTCACTTCATCTAAGGCATTGCCTACTGCCACTCCCACGCCTGCATATTCAAGCAAATCAATATCGTTTCCCTCATCCCCAAAGGCAACGATATCTTTAGAGGAAATCCCCCAAACTCTCGCAAGCTCCGCTACTGCCTTGGATTTTGTGGCGTCCTTGTGCATTATGCTTAAAAGAATCCCGGTTATATCGTAGTTCATAACTGAGTAGAGATTATCCGGAAGTAATTGATTTATAAATTGTATTTCCTCTGGTGTCGGCGCAGGTGAATACAGTTTTTCAGCGTCCAGTTTGTGTGGTGAAAAATCCGTAAGACGAAAATTTGTAAGATATGACCAAAAATCCGATACAACAAAATTGGAGTAATGCATACCGCTTATTTCCGATGTGATTTTGATTCCGCGTTTATTGCAAGCAAGCAGAATAGGCCGGGCCGTTTGATATGGAATCAAACGATTGTAAATGACATCATCGCCGATTCTGGCTACGGCACCGTTCATGGTAATTTCTCCGTTAAAGAACTCAGATGGAGCAACCTTCTTGGCAGAGCCACCCCGGCCTGTTGCATATACAACCTTGATTCCCGACTTTTGGCATTTCTCCAGTATCGTTTTTGTATAATCCGATATGGATTTATCTGTTTTTAGCAAAGTGCCATCCAAGTCTGTTACTATCATTTTGATGCTCATTGCTCATCCCTCCTGATTAACAGACCACTCTGCATTCCCTCATTGTGGGCTTTTACTACAAGCTGCTTTTCCTCTTCTGTACAACCTATAAGGATTTTTATTTCGCTGTCCTTCTTGAATAAATCCACTGTACAGATTATTGCGTCGATATAACCGCCGCCCGTGCCTTTCCAGATATCGATGCCACCGCCGTCCATTGAGGCTGTATTTTCGAGGTAGCCGTAGTCTAGAGGATATGTGTAATCGGGATATTTGGGATGGCGGCTGCCTTTTGGACGGTCTATTATGATTTTTGACTCGGAGATAAGTTTATCAATGGCTCCCCAAAAGGTATGGTTAAATTCTTTCATCATTCGCCACCCATTTTGCAAGCTTGATATAACTATCCAGCAAGCTGTTTAATAGGGGCTTCAAATCGGCAAACTCATACCCTATCTGCTTTGCCCTGCTCAAGTCCAAACCGTAATCCGGGAAACCGTTGAGGGGAGCGTTTTCCCCTTCATTTAAAATAATGGCTTTTTGACTTGATGTACCTTCTACATATGCAATTATTTCAGCCAATGTCGCGCTTCCACAGTTTGCGGCGTTAATACTCCCGCAGAAATCTTTGTCTGCAAGCCATGCAAGAAATTTTCCGGCTTCACATGAAAATATAAACTCTAATTTGGCGTTGGGATTATCAATGTGCATGGGCTTAGACTTAACGATATGTTCTACATAGAAATACAGCCGCTTGGTATAGTCATCTTCCCCTATAACAAGAGGCAGCCGCACAGCTACAGATGGAACATGGCTATAAGCCTGAAACATGGCACATTCCGCCTGACGCTTGATTTCATCATATTCAAAGTCATTTCTTGTACACCATTTTAATGGATAAGTAGCTGGGTCAAAATCCGACTCAGGTAAATTGAGCCCAAAATTCGGATAATATACGGAGACCGTTGATACCTCGATATATCTTTTGCAAGATACTGCATCAAGAAGATATTTCACCTCATTGGATGAGTATGCTTGGCTGTCATATACAACATCGTAATGTTTGCCACCTAATGCCCAGGATATGCTTTGTGAATCGGTGCGCTCAATGGTAATTCGGTTTACCCTGTCACCAAATTCATCTGTGGCTCTGCCCCGGGTTGCGATTGTTACATCATGACCGGCAGCTAATAATTGCCTCACTAAGTGAACACCTACAAGTTTTGTTCCGCCTACGACTAGGATATTCATTAGACCTCTTCTGAAACAGGGCAAAACAAGCTGCACTTCAAGCTTGTTTTCCCTATTTCCGAAGAGGTCCATTATTTTTTTACTCTCCAATAAAACAAACTCTGGGAACATACTCTTATCTACAAACTCCCCGCATTCCATCATTGCTGATATCTCGCTCCATGTTGCGGCACGGACATCAATGGTTTCCCCTTCTTGTAGCACTACATCGGATAGATCGAAATCATGCCGGAAAAGCCAGTTATCGTGGAACGCGTTGCCAAATTGCTGATATGTTGAGAATAGCTCTGCTGTGTCGGGATGCAGGACAATGCCGCATTCCTCCTCTGTTTCACGGATTGTAGCCTCAAGGCTTTCTTCCCCTGCCGTTGCACTGCCACTTGGGATTTCCCACATACCAGGCCATCCGATTTTGTTGAAGGCTCTGCGGGTTATTAGGAATTGGCCTTTTGAATTCATAATCCATGCCCGGACTACCAGATGATAGTCCCCAGGTTGCATTTTATCGCCGCGTCTGTGCTTGCGGCCTGTGTGGCTACGGTCTTTGTCAAGGATATCCCAATATTCCAACTCCGCTTTATCTAACCCCAGCCATTTATACAACTCTTTATAAAGCACCGGCTGTATAGCCGGATAGGTCATCTTATCGGGAATGGTGTGGAACTCCTGGACTTCCACCATTTCGCTATCGGGTGGCAGCTCGCCTAAGGTTTCCACATCAGCGTAAAAAACCTGGCCGTTGGATGAGCCGTCATCCCTATAGACGGCATAATCAAATGCCGGATGGATAGTAAATTTTACGGCTCCTGTTTCCTCTTGCAGCTCCCGCCTTGCGCATTCATATGGGGATTCCCCTGGCTCAATTCTACCTCCCGGTACTTCGTATGTGTCACGGTCTTTGTGGCGGCAAAACAGCCAATTGGCACCATAACGGGCAAAGATTACTGAGTACCCATATTCCTTCAATTCACCTAACTCGGCAATTACTACACGCATTATGCTGCCCTCCATTCCAAGATAAATTGCTCAATGCTCTGCTGCCGCAAGCCTCTGTTGTCGCTGGCTGCTTTTTTCGCTACTTCAAACTTTTCCATGCTCAACTTCCATGTACCCATGCTTCTATCTCGTCCTTCACCAAATAACGCAAAGGCCGTCGCACCCATATTGTATACATTGGTAACTTCATCTATGGCTGCGCCTAGCTGAAACTCCTCCGGTGACATAAATCTTGAGCTGCCCCACATTCGACCCATGGTGTTTGTATAAGGCATTTTGGAATACATCTCAATATCGCAGATAATGGTTTTGCCTGCATCAAAATCATATATAATACTACCATCATAGAAATCAATTGCTACATAGCCCTGCTCCACGACATGGGCATGAAACGCCAATATATCATCGAATACCCATAGCTTTGTTTCTATAGGCATTTCCATAAACTTTTTACGAGAATCAGGGTATTGCATACCCATACATTCGCCATTTGTCCATTCAAAAATCATGGCAATGCCGCTGCTTGTTTCAACTGTGTTAATTAATTTTGTGAGATTGGGATGGGCTAAATCTTGATAGATGGGTATGGTTTGCTTCATTCTTTCTATGGCTTCCGCTGAGGTTACATTGCTGCGCATCGTAGGTGCGCCTGCATATTTAATAAATTGCCATTCGTCCCCATCTTCCATACCAAAGCAGATATTCCCAGAATCTTGGTCATCGAAGACCTTGAAAACCTTGCCGTATTTACTGAGGAAGGAAAAGTCATATGGCTCTTTAAGCTTAAAGAAAATGCCGTCGATGCATTGTGTTATGTAATCGTTCATGATATGCCGCCTCCAATCCAAGGGTTGGCATATCTTAACATAGACTATCGCTATATGGTAATATGCACTCACAAAGGAGGGATTGATTTGCAAGAAATCATCTTACAGGTAAATGGCATGACCTGCGCTCACTGCGAAAAGGCAGTAATAAACGCGTTGACAGATTTAGGTGTCAAAACAGTTAAAGCATCGGCGAAAAAGGGGACGGTGAGCATTGCTTTCTTCCCGGAAAAAGTCACATTAGATGCAATTAAAATCGAAATAAAGGAGATGGGTTACGATGTTTAAGGTAGCGTTTATTGGCGCGGGAAGCGTGGGCTTTACCCGCACATTGTTTTCAGACCTTATGTCTGTGCCGGAATTCAAGGACATCGAAGTCGCATTCACAGACATCAACCAACATAACCTGGACATGGTTGCACAGCTATGCCAACGGGACCTAGAAAGCAATGGAATAGGCACAAAAATCCATGCCACAACCAATCGCCGGGAGGCACTCACCGGTGCAAAATATGTAATCAACTGCGTGCGTATTGGGATGCTGGAGGCATTCGAAAGTGATATCGAAATCCCCCTAAAGTATGGTGTTGACCAGTGTGTAGGCGACACATTGGCCGCCGGGGGCATAATGTACGGCCAGCGGGGTATTGCGGCAATACTGGACTTTTGCAAGGACATCCGGGAAGTGGCGGCCCCCGACGCGCTTATGCTCAACTACGCTAACCCCAACGCAATGATGACCTGGGCAGCCAATAAATATGGCGGCGTCAACACCATAGGCCTATGCCATGGCGTACAAGGGGGACATCACCAGATAGCCGGTGCCCTGGGCCTCAAGAAAGAAGATGTGGATATAATATGCGCGGGAATCAACCACCAAACCTGGTATATCTCCGTTAAACATAATGGGGAAGACCTTACAGGCAAAATACTTGAAGCCTATGAAAATAACCCCGACTTGTCCCGAACCGAAAAAGTCCGGATAGATATGCTTCGCCGCTTCGGCTATTACTCAACAGAATCCAACGGACATCTATCAGAATATGTAGCCTGGTATCGCAAACGCCCGGAGGAAATCATTAATTGGATTGACATTGGAAACTGGATAAACGGCGAAACCGGCGGATACCTTCGAGTATGTACCGAGGGGCGTAATTGGTTTGAAGAGGATTTCCCCAAATGGCTTAATGAGCCGCCCAAGAGCTATAAAACCGATCAACGTAGCGAGGAACATGGCTCCTATATAATAGAAGGGTTGGAAACAGGCAGGGTCTATCGAGGCCATTTCAATGTAATGAACAACGGATGCATTACCAATTTACCTGACGAATGCGTAATAGAAGTGCCTGGATATGTAGATGGAAACGGAGTCTCTATCCCCATCGTAGGGGATTTGCCCTTGGGTGCCGCGGCAATATGTTCCCAAAGTGTATGGGTGCAACGCCTTGCGGTGGAGGCTGCCGTTAGCGGTGATATAGTGCTGCTACGCCAGGCCATGATGATGGACCCGCTGACAGGCGCGGTATGTACCCCGCCGGAAATCGACCAGATGACGGATGAAATGCTGGTAGCATGTGAAAGCTTGTTGCCTCAATACAAAGAGGCCATAGCCGAAGCAAAAATCCGCCTGGCAGGCCCGCTGCTGCCTACAAAAGAGACAAAAGGAGCCGCAAGATTGCAGACCAAGACCGTGGAAGAAATGCGTCGACTATAGCGAACGACATTGAGAAACGTGATTGAAGGAGGACTGCCAAAAACGCGAACTTGGCGTTTTTGGCTGATTTTGGCCGACGCACAATCACGATTTCGAAAGTCGTTCGCTATACAAAATAATTTATCGGTTGCAAATTATTACAGTATAGTTATTATACAAGCTGAATAAACCCAATTTGAAGGGAGAGAATTTATGAGCAATGCAGTAATCAAAAATGTTTTCGAAAAAAATCATGGCATTCTGCGCCTCAACCCTGTGTTTGTTCCACGGCGTTTTTCCAAGCCGGGACGCAGGCTCAAGCTGCATCCAGATGATTATTTCGCGTTAGGAACAAAGCGGGGAGCAATCAAGGAACGCTGGTTTAGCAGTGTTATAACCTGTAAAAACGGCCCCCTGGCCGCCCCGGATGAGGGCTTAAGCTATGTAGATACTCCTGGTGAGCCTATCACTTTGCGTGACTTCGTCAATGAACTGGGTGCTGAAATCATCGGCAAAGAACTAATGGATAACTACGGCACATGGCCTATGTACAGCAAATTCTTCGATTATGAAGAGCCCCTGTTCCACCATGTACATCTGGATTTTGAAGCAGCGGCAAGAGTGGGTGCCCTTGGCAAACCAGAGGCATATTATTTTCCGCCACAGCTTAATAATCATCCCGGTACATTCCCCCATACCTATTTCGGCTTTGACCCGGATGTCACTCCGGAAATGGTCAAGGAGCGTCTCTTAGACTATGAGAAACGGGATACCCGCATCACAGACCTTTCCCGTGCCTATCGCATCGAGCTAGGCACAGGCTGGTATACTCCCCCAGGAGTAATCCATGCCCCCGGCTCCTATCTCACATACGAGCCACAATGGAACAGCGATGTTAATTCCGTTTATGAAAATGTAACCGCCGGAGAGGTATATCCATTCGAGTTTTTGGTGGAAAACTGCCCCGAGGACAAGCAACAGGATATGGACTATGTTCTAAGTCTGCTGGATTGGGAAAAGAACGTAGACCCCCATTACAAAAAGACCTATTTCCGTCCGCCGGTTGTATGTACCCAGGACGACGCCCATGTTGAAAAATGGATAACCTATGGCAATCCATATTTCGGAGCTAAAGAATTAACCGTATATCCCGGCCAAACTGTCACAATCAAAGACCCAGTCGCATATGGTTGTATCTTTGTACAAGGACATGGCAAATTCGGCAGCTTCGACGCGGAAACCCCGGCAATGCTACGCTTTGGGCAAAAGAGCGCGGATGAGTACTTCGTATCTGAGAAGGCCGCACGTGAGGGCGTAACTATCAGCAACCCATCGGAGTATGACCCCATTGTAATTCTCAAGCACTTCGCAAATAACCACCCTGATATGCCCTAAAAAAAGGAGATTGGAGCTGTCTTGCTAAGCAAAAACCATGAATATCTATGCAAAGCCTGTCATTGCGAGCAAAGCGAAGCAATCCAGAAGGTTTGATTTGCTGGATTGCTTCGTCGCTTCGCTCCTCGCAACGACGAG